>DWXM01000088.1 GCA_019119225.1 Candidatus Nosocomiicoccus stercorigallinarum | reverse complement strand
TTATAGCTTTTATATAGTGGTCAAGGTCTTTTAATATTCAGAATTACTTTTTTCACCTTGAATAATTTTAACTCCGCTAGATGCTCCGAGTCTCGTTGCACCTTTTTCAATCATTTTTAATGCGTCTTCTCTAGAACGAATGCCTCCACTTGCTTTAACACCGAGATCTTCCCCGACAGTCATTCTCATTAACGCAACTGCTTCTTCAGTTGCACCTCCGCCGTTAAATCCAGTAGATGTTTTTACAAAATCAGCACCTGCTTCTTTTGATAATTTAGACGCTGTCATTATTTCATCTGACGTTAATAATGCAGATTCTATAATAACTTTCACTAACGCTTGGCCATCTGCAGCATCAACTACTGCTTGAATGTCTTCTTTTACTAAATCATAGTCTCCTGATTTTAACGCACCAATATTAATGACCATATCAACTTCGTCTGCACCATTATTAATTGCATCTTTTGTTTCAAAGCTTTTTACTTCACTTGTTGTTGCACCAAGTGGGAAACCAATAACTGTACATACTTTAGTATCACTACCATCAAGCAATTCTTTACTTAATTTCACATATGATGGATTAATACAAACACTAAAGAAATTATATTCTTTTGCTTCTTCACAGATTTTCTTAATGTCTTCAACTGTTGTGTCTGGTTTTAATAAAGTATGGTCAATAAAACTTTCTAATTTCATTTATATCCTTCTTTCTAGTTGAATTGCTTCACTTGTGTCTATGTGTCTTTCAGCGAATGCATATTGTTTTACCATAGGTTTATCTAAAACTTTTACAATTTCACCTTTAGATACCGGGTAACCTGGCTCTGTTACTTTAACTTTTACAAGCTCTCCTGTAAGACTTTCGTCCCCATTTACAGCAATTTTCATATAGTTGTCTGCGTGACCGACGAGCATACCATCTTCTATCTTTTCAGGAATAATTTCTAATACATCGTCTTTAAATTTTTCTGCATAACTTAATGCAAGTTCATCAGATAATTCGATGAGTCTTTGAACACGTTCATGTTTCGTTTCGTTATCAATCTGATCTTTCATACGAGCAGCTGGTGTTCCAGTACGTGTCGAGTACGGGAATACATGTAACTCAGAAAAATGATGTTTTTTAATAAAATTATAAGTTTCCATAAATTCTTCTTCAGTTTCTCCAGGGAATCCAACAATAACATCTGACGTAATCGCTGCACCTGGCATCATCTCTTTTAGTCTCAGTATTCTAGACTCATAAAAATCCATCGTATACTTACGACGCATACGTTTTAATACTGTGTCTGATGCTGATTGTACTGGGATATGGAAATGTCTAACAATTTTATTTGAATTATAAATAACATCGAGTACTTCATCTGTTAATTGTGATGCTTCAATACTTGAAATTCTTAAGCGATTTAACCCTTCAACTTTCTCAAGATCTCTTAAGAGCATTGCTAAGTTATAATCTTTTAAATCTTCACCGTAACCACCTGTGTGAATACCTGTTAAAATGATTTCTTTGTAGCCAGAGTCGACAAGTTTTTTTGCTTGTTCAATGACTTTTTCAGGATCTCTAGAACGCATTAACCCACGTGCCCAGGGGATAATACAAAATGTACAGAAATTGTTACATCCTTCTTGAATTTTTAACGTAGCACGTGTTCGGTCTGTGAAATACGGTACATCCATTTCTTCAAACGTACGTTTTTTCATAATGTTTTGAACTTGGTTAATCGGTTGTCTTTCTTCATGGTATTGTTCAACATAGTCGATTAACTTATCTCTATTTTCTGTTCCGATAATTACGTCTACTCCAGGAATCGCTTCGATTTCTTTTGGTGCAGTTTGTGCATAGCACCCTGAGACTGCAATGACAGCGTCTGGATTTTGACGAATTGCACGTCTAATCACTTGTCTTGATTTTTTGTCACCAGTATTTGTAACTGTACATGTGTTGACAACAAAGACATCTGCATTATCTTCAAAGTCAACACGTGAATAGCCGGCATCTTTAAAAATTTGCCACATTGCTTCAGTTTCATAATGATTTACTTTACACCCAAGGGTAGAAAAAGCAACTGTTTTTTCCATCTATATCAAATCTTTCTTTTACAAATAATCTTCAGTAAAGTCTATCATACTGAATTTTAAGCTTCAATTATACTTAATTATAGAAACTATCTATAATTGAAAGCATATAAAGTGGTGCTGTCTCAGCACGTAATATTCTACTGCCTAATTGAACTGTTGTAAATTCTTTATGTGAATTTACTTCATCTTCAGTGAGTCCACCTTCTGGTCCAAATATAATCGCAATTTTTTGATTGTCTGTATGTAAATAATCTATGAACTTTTTACTTAAATTTCCAGAAAGATTTTCGTAAGCAATATATACCGCGTCATATAATTTAAAATCAATTTGTTTCAAACTATTTTCAAATATAATCGGTGGAATCTCTGTACGTTTAGATTGCTCGCTCGCTTCTTTTACGATTTTTTCATAACGTGTTTTACGCTTTTCTTTTTTCTTATCATTAAGTTTAACAATCGAACGCTGACCATCATAAAAGATAAAACGACTTGCTCCAAGTTCTGTACATTTTTGAAGCATAAAGTCGAGCTTATCACCTTTTAAAAATGGCGTAAATACAGTAACGTCAACATTGGATTGACTTGTATTTAACTGTTCGACAACTTTTAACGTAAACGGTTCTTTATTATCGATTAATCCAATGAATACATATTTCTCTTTATCGACAATTTCTATTTTGTCACCAACAGACATACGCATCACATTAAAAATGTGATGCGTGTCTATGTTTAAATCGCTATATATTTCGTTGATGTGTAGTACTTGATCTATAAAATATCTTTGCATTTTAATTATCCTTTTTAGAAAGTATACTGACCCAGCCATCGTCTTCTAATACTTCTAATACGTTAAAACCTGCGTGTTTAAGCTGACTAATGATTGAATCCTTCTTCTCTACTATTATACCACTCGCAATAAAATATCCACCGTTATTTAATACTCTATAAGAATCATCAATCATTTCTTCAATTACATGCGCAAGGATATTTGCAATTACGACGTCATAGTTATTATCTTCATTTTTTAATAAATCTGCTTTTCTTAAATCAACATCTTTCGTGTCGTTTAATTCAAAATTTTCTTTCGCAACTTTTAATGACAACGCGTCGATATCAGTAGCCGTTAAATCTCTTGCACCCATTAAATATGCGCCAATTGTTAAAATTCCAGAGCCTGTTCCAACATCTATAATCTTTTGTTTTGGTGTAATAATTCGTTCAATAAACTTTAAACACATTGAAGTCGTCGGATGGTCTCCAGTACCAAACGCCATCCCTGGATCTAAGCGAATTACCTTGTCAGAATCGTTGAACTCATAGCCTTCTATTTCCCATGAAGGAACAATGACAAATTGATCTGACACTCTAAAACTATGGAAATACTTTTTCCATTCGTTTTCCCAGTCGCTTTCTTCAACTGTGTCAATTTTAACCTCAATACTATCGCGATTCATTAATTCATCGTTAGAGTTTAAAAATTCATTAATTTCTTTAACTTTACTATCAACGTCTTCAGTCTCATCGTAATAAACTGAAATTCTTATATCAGTTTCAGGATAATCATCCGGATTTAAACGAAATTTTTCATGAAAGTCATCGATACCATCTTTCATTATTTCTATTGAATAATCGACAGAAATTCCATTAGATATTTCTGTTAAAAAGAATGATAAAATATCCTCGTTTTCAATACTTGAAAATATCGATATCTTCGTCCAATTCATGATTAGTCTCCTTTAAAGAATCTACGTGCCTTATCAGTAAATGACTCATTAGATCCTCTTACTTTATTTCCGTTTAATTCAGCAAGTCTTTCAAATAATTCTCTTTCTTCATCTGAAAGTTTAGATGGTGTTTCAACGCGTATTGTAACGATTTGATCACCATAACCAAATCCATTGACGTTTTTTACACCTTTTTCTCTTAGACGTAATTTGCGTCCAGATTGTGTGCCTGCTTTAATATCAAGCTCAACATCGCCATGTAACGTTGGTACTTGAATTTTATCACCTAAAGCTGCTTGAGAGAATGTGATTGATAGTTCATAGTGAATATCATCACCATCTCTAATGAATGCATGATCAGGTTTTACTCTAAATACAATGTAAAGATCTCCCGCTGGTCCACCATTATATCCAGGTTCACCGTATCCTTGAATACGTACTTGTTGCCCGTTATCTATACCTTCTGGAATTGTAACCTCGATTTCCACATCTTTTTGAACTGTCCCTTTACCGTGACATTTGTCACAAGGTTGTTCGATTTCTTGTCCTGTACCACCACATGTTGGGCATGTACGCTGTGTTCTAATCTTTCCAAATGGTGTGTTTTGTTCAACGTTTACATGACCAGTTCCTGAACATGTTGAACAAGTCTTTTTAGAAGTTCCTGGTTTAGCACCATTTCCATGACAAACATCACATTCAACTTCTTTAGTGATTGTTACAGTTTTCTTACCACCAAAGACAGCTTCTCTGAAGTCTATTGTCATTGTGTATTGTAAATCATCACCTTGACGCGGCGCATTTGGATCTTGACGACGGCCACCACCGAAAAAGCTAGAGAATATGTCTTCAAATCCTCCGAAGCCACTGCCACCGAAATCACTAAATCCTCCGCCACCAAAGCCACCAGTACCATCAAATGCACTGTGACCAAACTGGTCGTATTGACGACGTTTTTCGTCATCATATAGTACGTCATAAGCTTCTGTTACTTCCTTAAATTTTTCATCTGCACCCTCTTCTTTATTGATATCTGGGTGATATTTTTTAGAAAGCTTACGATACGCACGTTTAATTTCATCTTTCGTTGCGTCTTTATTAACACCTAGTATTTCATAATAATCTCTTTTATTAGCCACTTTTTCTCCTCCAACATACAAATATTACCATTTAAAAAAGTCAAAGCCAAATGCATTGGCTTTGACTTTGTGTCTATTTATATTACTTGTTGTCGTCGTCGTTTACTTCTTTGAAATCAGCATCTACAACATCATCGTCTGCACCTTGAGTAGCGTCGCCTTGCTCTTGTTGCATTTCTTGGTATACTCTCATTGAAACTGCTTGAAGCTCTTGTTCTAATGCTTCTTTCTTAGCTTTAATTTCATCTAAGTCGTTATTTTCAAGTGCTTTACTTAACGCTTCTTTCGCATCGTTTACTTTAGATTTTTCATCTTCAGTTACTTTTTCACCAAATTCTTCTAAAGTTTTTTCACTTTGGAATACGAGTTGATCTGCTTCGTTTTTAAGATCAGCTTCTTCGCGACGTTTTTTGTCTGATTCAGCATTTTCTTCAGCTTCTTTAATCATACGATCAATGTCATCGTCTGAAAGGTTAGAAGATGCTTCAATCTTAATACTTTGTTCTTTTCCAGTACCTAGGTCTTTCGCTGATACGTTAACGATACCGTTTTTGTCGATATCAAACGTAACTTCGATTTGAGGCACTCCACGTGGAGCTGCTGGAATATCTGTTAATTGGAAACGACCTAATGTTTTGTTATCTGCAGCCATTTCACGTTCACCTTGTAGTACATGAATGTCTACTGCAGGTTGGTTGTCTGCTGCTGTAGAGAACACTTGAGACTTACTTGTTGGAATCGTTGTGTTTCTTTCAATAAGCACTGTGTTTACGCCACCCATTGTTTCAATACCTAATGAAAGTGGTGTAACGTCTAGTAAGACAACATCTTTAACATCTCCAGATAATACCCCACCTTGGATTGCAGCACCCATTGCTACAACTTCGTCTGGATTTACTGAACGGTTAATATCTTTACCAGTTTCTTTTTTGATTGCTTCTTGAACTGCTGGAATTCTTGTTGAACCACCGACTAAGATTACTTCGTCAAGTTCTGAGAAGTCTAAACCAGCGTCTTTAATCGCGTTACGTACTGGAACCATTGTTCTTTCAACTAAATCGTGAGTTAATTCGTCGAATTTAGCACGTGATAAAGTTGTTTCTAAGTGTAATGGACCAGCTTCTCCAGCACTAATGAATGGTAATGAAATTTGTGCTGATGAAACACCTGATAAGTCTTTTTTCGCTTTTTCAGCCGCATCTTTTAAGCGCTGCATTGCCATTTTATCTTGGGATAAGTCAATACCATTTTCTTTTTTGAAGATATCTACTAAGTAGTCGATGATTTTTTCGTCAAAGTCATCCCCACCAAGTTTATTATCACCGCTTGTTGCAAGTACATCGAATACTCCGTCACCAAGTTCTAAAATAGATACGTCAAACGTACCTCCACCTAAGTCAAATACAAGTACTTTTTCTTCCTCTTCTTCTTTGTCTAAACCATATGCTAAAGCTGCTGCAGTAGGTTCGTTAATAATACGTTCTACTTCAAGTCCAGCAATTGTACCCGCATTTTTAGTCGCTTGACGTTGTGAGTCATTAAAGTACGCTGGAACAGTGATTACTGCATGCGTTACTTTTTCACCTAAATAGTTTTCTGCTGTTTCTTTTAAGTCTTGTAAAATCATTGCAGAAATTTCTTCTGGTGTATATGATTTACCAGCAACTTCTTCTTTATAGTCAGATCCCATATGACGTTTAACGCTCATTACAGTATCTTTGTTTGTAATTGCTTGACGTTTAGCAACTTCACCAACTTGTCTTTCGCCATCTTTAAATGCAACAACTGATGGTGTTGTTCTGTTACCTTCACGGTTCGCAATTACTTTAGCTTCTCCGCCTTCTAATACTGAAACTACTGAGTTTGTTGTACCTAAGTCAATACCAATAATTTTAGCCATAATTTAAAATTCCTCCATTAAAATATCTATATTATATCTGTTAAAACTATTCACTTACTTTAACCATGCTTGGTCGAATCACACGGTCTTTAAGTAAATATCCTTTTTGTAATTCTTCAATTACAATTCCAGCTTCAACACCGTCTTTTGACTCAGCCATTACTGCTTGATGATAATTCGGGTCGAACTGTTCATCAAGTGCTTGAATCTGAGTAATGCCATTAGCTTCAAGTTTATTAAGGAAATCTTTATAAACCATTTCTACACCTTTATGAAGGGATTCAAATGATTCAGAGTCACCTGTTTCTTGAAGTGCACGTTCTAAATTATCTAAAACAGAAAGTAAGTCTGTCGCTAAGCTTTGATTTTTGTACTTATTAGTTCTTTCTGCTTCTTCTCTCGAACGTCTTTTATAGTTTTCAAATTCTGCGTAAAGTTTTAAATACTTGTTCTCTTCTTTTTCAAGCTTTTCTTCCAGTAATTCAACTGGATCTTTTTCTTCTTCAACTTCCTCAGAGTTTGAATCTTCAATTGTTTCATCAGAAAGAGTGTCTTCCTCTTTCATCTCTTCTTCAGTTTCTTTTAATTCTTCTTCGTTTATAGTTTCATTCTTCTTTTCCACGCACTAACTCTCCTTTTGATTAAATGCATGTAGTAGCGAGATTATTTTTTGATACCCCATAAATTCTGAGCCGATAATCATTAGATTTAGAGTCACATCATTGTGTGTAGAGTTAGATGAAATAATAGATAATAACTCATAATTCGTATCAATTTCTTCACCAAATTTAACTTCTATACCATTATTCTTATTCGTTAAAATTGGTAACCTATTATTTTCAATATCGTTATATAATTGAGTTAATGTTTCAACGTCTCGTTCAAAATCTCTAAGTAAAAATCCGAGACCTGAATAAAATGAAACAGAGTTTTCATTATTTAACTCATTCATATGATGAGACAGCATTTGAATGAATGACCGCACCTCTGGTCTTTTATCACCTAAGTGAGTCATTATATTGACTGACTCATTGATTGAAGCATCCACAAGCAAGAAATTTAACTCTCTTGTTAACTCTTCTAAATCATTTTGAGTAATATCTTTAGACTTTTCAATCGTCACTTGTTTAACTGCTTCACTATCAAAAACGATGACTAGCAACACAAGTGTGTCTGAAATCGATGTAAGGTAAACACCTTTAACTACTTCTTTTTCGTCTGTTAGTGTAACGTAAGTTAAATGCTGTGTTTTATTGCTAAGTGTTTGAGCAATACCTTGTCCTAAACGATTTAAGTTTGAATCATCAAAGTTAATGTCAAAATCAAACTGTGAAGGCACATTTTCAATTTCTTTACTAATATTATTAATATATTTTCTAAGACCTTTCCTTGATGGTATCCGTCCTGATGAAGTATGTGCTTTAGAAAGATACCCGAGATCTTCAAGTTCTGCCATTTCATTACGCACTGTCGCGCTTGAAACATCTAGTGGATATTTTTCTAGCAATCGTTTCGAACTAATCGGCATACTCACATTTAAAAAATCATCTACAATAAAATGAAGAATGATTTCTTGTCTATCTGTAAGCATCCTTTCACCTCGTTAGCACTCGTCATCAATCAGTGCTAACTCTATGGTAAAACATAGGTCAAAGAATGTCAAGACTTAAACTTTAATCAATTAAAAAGTCGATGAATACATCATTCCCAACCATTTTACCTTGCTCTGTGAGTCTTAAATAGCCGTTATTTATTTCAAGATTATTTGACGTTACATGTTTATCTATCACATTTTTATAAATGTCAAACAAACTAACACCATATTTTTCTTTAAATTGATTAATTCGTAGTCCTTTATTTAACCTTAAGTTTAAAAACATCTCTTCTTCATACATTTCTTTTTTACTTAATGTATGGATATCTTTAATTGCGTTCGTATCCTCTTTCATTCGGTCGATGTAATGCGGTACAGGTTTAACATTAAAGTATCTTTGACCGTTCACATAACCATGACTACCTGCACCTGCACCGTAGTATTCATTATTTTTCCAATACGTTTTATTATGTGATGATTCAAATTCAGGTTTTGATGAAAAGTTTGATATTTCATATTGGTGATATCCAATATCTTTTAAACCTTGCATGACTCGTTGATATCTTTCACCTTCGACTTCACTACTTGCGATATTTAATTGACCAGATTTAATCTTGTTATAAAAAATTGTGTGTTTTTCAATAATTAATGAGTACCATGAAATATGTTTTGGCTTTAATATTTGAATATTTTTAAGAGAATCTTCAATATCTGACATCTCTTCACCGGGTAAATTGTACATTAAATCGATTGAATAGTTAT
Source organism: Candidatus Nosocomiicoccus stercorigallinarum (assembly GCA_019119225.1). Taxonomy (GTDB): domain Bacteria; phylum Bacillota; class Bacilli; order Staphylococcales; family Salinicoccaceae; genus Nosocomiicoccus; species Nosocomiicoccus stercorigallinarum. The sequence goes on along the minus strand of DWXM01000088.1, from coordinate 56,446 downwards.
TAAGCCCGATCTTTTCCATATGATTAATCGATGTATAAATATCATCGAAATTATGAGTTCTACCAAGTACCTCGAGTAACTTGTTATTAAATGTCTGTACACCTAAAGACACTCTATTCACACCATAATCTTTTAAAAGGCTGATCTTTTCTGTAGTAAGTTCGTCAGGATTTGCTTCAAACGTGTATTCATCACTCACGTTAAAATTTTCTTTTATATATTTTAATAACTTTTCAAGCTGATTCATGTTTAATGCTGTTGGTGTTCCTCCACCGACATATATTGTTTTTAAGTTTTTCTCTTCTAGAAAACTCAATTCTTTAATGAGCATATCAACATATTCATCCACTGGCTGATTTTTAATTAAAAACTTATTAAAATCACAATATGCACAAATTCTATTACAAAATGGGATGTGTATATATAAACTATCCATAATTTCGCCCCTTAATAAAAAATGAGAAATCATTATGCATGATTTCTCATTAAATTAAATATTAATCTTCATCCATTCTCAGAACTGCAAGGAAAGCTTCTTGAGGAATTTCAACTGAACCAACAGCTTTCATTTTCTTTTTACCTTCTTTTTGTTTCTCTAATAATTTACGTTTACGAGAAATGTCTCCTCCGTAACATTTCGCAAGTACGTTTTTACCGACTGATCGAATGTTCGTACGAGAAATAATTTTATTTCCAATTGCTGCTTGAACCGGAACTTCAAACTGTTGACGTGGTATTAATTCTTTTAGTTTACTTACTAATGCACGTCCTCTTTCATACGCAAAATCTCTATGCACAATTAAACTTAATGCGTCGACCACTTCATTATTTAATAAAATGTCCATTTTAACTAAACGTGATTCTTTATAACCAATCATTTCATAGTCTAGTGATGCATAACCTTTAGTATGAGATTTTAACGTATCAAAGAAATCAAAGACGATTTCTGATAATGGAATCTCATATTTAACATTTACTCGAATATCGTCTAAATAATCCATTGTAATAAAGTTCCCACGATTCTTTTGACATAACTCCATGACTGGACCAACATAGTCACTTGGCACCATAATTTGTGCTTCTACGAATGGTTCTTCAATATAGTCAATAAGATCTGGGCTCGGCATTTGTGACGGGTTGTCGACGTTTAATACTTCTCCGTCAGTTGTGTGCACTTTATAAATTACTGATGGCGCTGTAGCGATTAGGTCAATACCGAATTCACGCTCTAAACGTTCTTGAATAATTTCCATATGAAGCATTCCTAAAAAGCCTGTACGGTAACCAAAACCTAGCGCTTGAGAAGATTCAGCTTCAAACTCTAACGCTGAATCGTTTAACTGTAATCGTTCTAACGCTTCACGTAAATCAACATAATCACCTGAATCAATTGGATAAAGTCCACAGTAAACCATTGGGTTCATACGTTTATATCCAGGTAACGGTGTGTCTGTTGGATTATCAGCATGTGTAATCGTATCACCAACACGTGCGTCAGACACAGATTTAACTTGTGCTGCTAGAAATCCAACGTCCCCAACTGTTAATTCATCTACTGCCATTGGTGCAGGTGTATGAATTCCAACTTCAGTGACTTCGAATTCCGTACCTGTTTGCATCATTCGGATTTTATCTCCAACTTTTACAGTTCCATCAATGACACGAATTGATGAAATCGCACCTCGGTACTGATCATATTCTGAATCAAAGATTAACGCTTTTAACGGTGCACTTGGGTCACCTTCAGGTGCCGGCACTGTTTCTACAATACTTTCTAAAATTTCATCGATACCAATATCAGATTTTGCCGATGCAAATACCGCATCATCTTTATCTAAACCAATAACATCTTCAACTTCTTCTGCAACACGTTCTGGATCTGCTGCAGGTAAATCTATTTTGTTTACAACTGGTACTAATTCTAAATCGTTATCTAAAGCGAGGTATACATTCGCTAGTGTTTGTGCTTCGATACCTTGTGCCGCATCAACTACTAAAATTGCACCTTCACATGCTGCAAGTGAACGTGACACTTCATATGAGAAGTCGACGTGTCCTGGTGTATCTATAAGATGGAATATGTACTCTTCTCCATTAGGTCTTGTATACTTCAACTGTACAGCATTTAATTTAATCGTAATTCCGCGTTCTTGTTCTAGATCCATTGCATCTAACAGTCTGTCGGACATATCACGCGCTGCCACAGATTCAGTATGCTCAAGTAATCTATCCGCTAAAGATGATTTACCGTGATCGATATGAGCTATAATAGAAAAGTTTCTAATTTTCTTTTGTCTCTCAATACGCTGTTTATCGTTCATAAATATATCCAACACCTTTTCATACAATTGTACTAATTATATCAACTTCGCCATGATTCATCAATTGATTTTAAAGCTATACATTGCATTATACGAACAATTTTGGTAAAATGTTTTTTGTTGCAATCAAAGTTGTACAACTTTTAATCTCTGGAGGTGCAAATATGGCTAACATTAAATCAGCAATTAAACGTGTTAAAACAACACAAGTAAAATCAGAGCGTAACTTCTCTCAGAAAAATGAAATGCGTACTGCTGTTAAACACGCATTAGAAGCTAAAGAGAATGGCGCTGAAAACACAGAAGAATTAGTGAACAAAGCAATTCGCTTAGTTGACAAAGCTTCTCAGAAAAACTTATTACACAAAAACAAAGCAAGTCGTTTAAAATCTAAACTTGCTAAATAATAAAGAACTTCCTGTATAGGAAGTTCTTTTTTTATATCTTATTGATGAATACTTCAAATAGTGCTTCACTATCTAAATATGTCGATTTTAATTCATAATCCATATCTCGTATGACAACCATCTTTTTTAGTAAATTATCTAACGAATATCGACTGACTGCACTGAGTGCCAACTTTACTCTATACGGATGGACTTTTAGTTGTTTTGCGATTTCATCTTGTCGAAGTCCTTCACTAGACAAGATTTTCGTCTGATAATATAAGCGAAACTGTGATGATATTAGGCCAAGTAATTTAATCGGTTCCTCTTTTTGTAATATTAAATCTCTAAACGTCTTTACTGCTTCTTGTTTTTGATTTTTTAAAATTAAATCAGTTAATGAAAAAACGTTTGCTTCTAAGCTTTTACTCACGATATCATCAATGTCTATTTTTGTAATTTCCTTTTCAACGTATAGCGTTAGCTTTTCTAATTCACTCTTAACACGTGAATAATCCGCATCTGTTCGTGTAATTAACTCCTCGACAGCATCATTTGAAATATGGACACCTTCATTTGAAGCACTATCAAAAATATAATCTCTTAACTCTTTTTCATTCATTGCTTCAATTTCAATGACTTTACCATTTTTCTTCATTATTTTTGTTAATTTTTTGCGACTGTCGAGTTTTTCACTATTTGCAACAAATATAAGTAATGTGTCGTCATTTTTATCTTCTAAATATTTGATTAAAAGATCGATATTATGATCAACACTCGTTCTTTTCTTGTCAGATGTATAAGAAAATGCATCATTTACAATAACGACTTTACGGTCAGATAAAAATGGAAGTGTTAAACACTCTTCAATAATCATCTCAACCGGTGTCTCGATATAATCAAATACAATTCTATTGAACTCATCAATTTCTTGTAAATATTGTTTTGTTAATTCATTGACTTTTTCGTCAATACGAATTCTATTTTCTCCATAAATTAAATAGAGTGTATTCATTAAAATCACCGTTCTTATTATAATTCACTATAGATTTTTCCTTAACTCTATTCTATACTATAAGTAAGTCATAGGGGGTTATCTCATGAATAAATTTGAAAAAAATGTACAGTCTAAAAATAACGACGTAATCGATTCAGGACTTGCATTTCTTGTCGGACTGCTAGGTTTCACAGCAATCTACGTTATTGCGCAAGTCTTCGATATCGTTTCAACACTTTAAGAGCTATATTCTGTAGCTCTTTTTTTATTTGTAGCATTTATTTTCTTGTTTTTGTAATTTCGTTCTCACACAGTAATACTCTTTTTTAAACGTAATTTCAACCATCCCGGTGTGTTGTGTGTTTAATATCTTCTTATCATTTTCTAATAACCGCTCAATCACTTCTTTATGTGGATGGTCGTATCTGTTATTTACTCCACTTGATACTAATGCCAAATGAAACGGAAACTTTGCTAATTCCATACTTGTACTCGTGTTTGATCCATGGTGACCAATTTTTACAACATCTATATTTTCTACTTCTTTTAAGATTTCTTTTTCATATTCTAAGCTTATATCTCCGAGCATTAAAATATTATTATTAAAAACCGATATATCCAAAACAATAGATTGATCATTAGAATTATTCACATTATCTATGTTATTTATATTTTTCAATTGCATCCGTTTGAAATTCAACTCATCGACTTCTGTAGAGAATATAATATTCGTATTATTAAAATGATTTAAAAACTCATCTGTTATTTTCTCATCTTGTGGATTTATATATAAGTTTTTTATATTTAATTTATCGTTAATATGTAATGCTTCACCCATATGATCGTTATCCATATGAGTAATTACGAGTAAATCTATCGTCTTAATACCCGCTTCTTTTAAATATGGTAACACTGTCTTCTCTGATAATCGTATTTCATAATCATTTCTATAGTATTTACCTCCGGTATCCACGAGTACTGTTTGGTCGTACTTCTCGTCAATTATTAAAAATGCATCTCCTTGACCAACATCTACCATGACAAGTTTTATATCGTTGCTTAATTTAAGTGTTGATAAAAATATAGTACAGACAAACATAAACGTAACTAAAATAATATGTGAAATTCTTTTAATAAGTATAGCTCTAATTAATATATAACTTAAAATTATAAATATAACGATAAAGTAAGCACTTATATTTTGAATAGTAAGCCTGTGTTCAATAATCTGACCTAAAAATAAAATAATTTTATGATTGAGTACAAATATTATATTTAGACCTTCATCTAAAAATTTAGGAAAATACGTAAAGAGAGAAACATTATAAATAAGGACTGCAGGAAATATAATACAACTAAATACTGGACTAAATAATATATTCATGACAATTCCGCTAATTGAAATTTCGTTAAAGTGAAAAATAATTAATACGATTGTACATATTTCACAAATAACAGTGACTATTAAAATTTGTAATAATGATGATTTCTCTTTAAAAAAGTCTCGACTCAAAATGATAATAAATGTCGTCACATAGGATAACTGAAAGCCTGCGTGAAATATAATATATGGATTTATAATAAACTGAATAATTGCTGTAACACTGATTACAGCTAAGTACGGCTTCTTATTAAAAAAACTTGTAGTAATAAGAAGTATTGCCATTAACACTGCACGAAATACACTTGGAGAAAATACATTCATCAGTAAAAATAAAATTAAAATAATGATCGTAATTATCTTTACATACTCAATTGGTATTCTAAACTTTGAGAACACATACATTAAAATCATTGTAATATATGCCACATGAGTCCCTGAAATAACATATAAGTGATAAATTCCGAGCTTTTGAAGTGCTGAAAAGAATTCATTACTTAGCGTCATCTTATTACCAATAGAAAGCATTAGTATATCTCCTCTATAATTATAATTACTACTATCTAATACTTTCTTCGTGTATGTATATTTTAATTCATTTATCTTCATTAATATTGATAAGGGTTGCTTCTCACAGCTTAATAAATTGTCGATGTATATATTGCCACTTGTGTTTGATATTTTCATTGACAGTTGCTGATTTCGCTTTATAAAATTCCTCTCTTTGCTTGGTACGGTTACAGTAAAATTACCTTTACACAGTGTACCAATCGGTAAATGTGAATCATCAATTAAATAAATATTAAATTTTTCTTTATTATTTTTACCCACATACTGAATTGAATCATTATAGTACTTATAATCATAAATTAAAAAATGATCAACTGTTCTCTCGTTAAATTGATTTCTGTCATTATAAAAGTAACTACTCGAAATAAGTAATGCGATAAATAAGATACTTACTTTATATAAACTTAACTTTTTGACAACAGATATATACGTAATTATGACCATAAAAAATAACCCTAGTAGTGGTAGTTTAATTAATAAAGCTCCACTCACTAAGGTTAAAAATAATAAAAATAAAATCATAGCTTTAATTTTAAATAGTCAGTAATTTTATCAACATCAAGATCTACCTGACTATATTTCACACCTGTTTTTTTAAGCAATTCTATCGCATACGGATGGTTTTTATAGGATTCTCTATAGTAAATATTTTTAATTCCTGCTTGGATAAGTGCTTTAGTACAATGTACACACGGAAAGTGTGTCACATAAACAGAAGCACTCTCAGTTGATACCCCGTTTTTTGAGCACTGTAGTAAAGCATTTACCTCGGCATGAATCGTACGTATACAATGTCCATCTTCTAAATAACATCCAACATCAATACAGTGATCCTCACCACTTACAGAACCGTTATACCCACCTGCGATAATGCGATTATCTTTTACGATTGTTGCGCCGACATTTAAACGTTCACACGTTGAACGAAGCGCAAGTAGCATCGCCTGAGCCATAAAATACTCGTGCCAATTAATTCGCTCCATGATTTCACCTCTAGATTTCAATATGTTCTTGTAAATTTTCAAATGTTTTCTGACCAATACCTGGTATGTTCATTAAGTCTTCTTTTTTATTGAACAATCCATTTTCTTCACGATACTCTATAATTGTTTCAGCTTTCTTTTCTCCAACACCATTTAAACGCATTAACTCATCTTTAGTCGCAGTATTAATATTGACAACGATTTTATCACTAGTTTCGCTTTCTTTAATCTCAACCACTTCACCCTTCACTGGAACATACACACTTTTTTCATCGTGAAGTTTTTCTGATTGGTTAATCGAGTTTAAATCAGCATTTGGAAGCGGGTCACCTAAAATAATTAAATCTTTAATTCTCGCATCTTTAGAAATTTTATAGACATCTGGATGTTTGACTGCGCCTTTAATTTCAACGTAAATATACTCGTTATCTATTACTTCTTCAGTCTCTTCGTTTGCACTAACTGAGTTATTAACCTCAACTGGTTCAGTATATTCAATATCATCCGTCGTTTTAAAAAATATTGCAATCAAAAAGATACATATTATACCTAATACACTACTCAAAAGAATTGCTTTATATTTAAAAAATAATTCAGCCATATCGACACCTCTTTACATACATATGCTGTCAAATGCTGAATTATCTTTTTTTATTTTTTTACTATATAAAATGTACGCTCAGAATAATCTCTAATTTCTCCGTCAGGATCAAAATCACTAAATGTTTTAAGAAGTGTAAAATCAAATGATTCTAATACATGTAATACAGTTTTATGTGGGAATGTTTTTTGATAATGCGTCTCAAAATAACGATTATACGTATCATCATCATTTTTAATGAAAAACGTCAATTCATGATACAGTGATAATTCATCATCTTTAAATGTATTCCAAATATAGACGAAATCATCACTCTCATCACTAAACATTTCACCTTCAATTAAAGCATTTACTTTGCTTTCACTATGAATATCAAAGATAAATACCCCGTCATCATTTAAATGATTGTACACATTTTTTATAACTTTTTTAAAAGTATCAAAATCTTCAACGTAGTTTAAGACATCAACTGTTGCGGTTATTAAGTCAAATTGTTCATTTAACTGAAAGTCTGTCATGTCTTTTACGTAATAATCACTTGTAAAATCACCATTTTTTGCGATTTCAATCATCGTTTCTGAATTATCGATACCAATTTTTTTATCGGCTTTTAATTGCTTTAATATTTCGCCAGTACCGCAACCGATATCTAATATCGACGTTTCTTTATTATACGGGTGTATAATATCTAACCATAAACTATACGGTATATCATAATTCATCGCATTATATAAGTAACTAAACGCTTCGTATTTAGAGCTCAACCGCTTCACCATCATAGTATAGGCGTTCTAGATTATAATATTCACGCTCTACTTTAGTAAATACATGCGCAACAACGTCACCAAGGTCGATTAAAATCCATTGACCTTCACGTGCACCTTCGACTGATACGTTTAATTCTTTATCTTCAGCAAGATCTTCTAACGCTCTAGCAATCGCTTTTACTTGACGGTCTGACGTTCCATGACAAATTAAAATATAATCTGCAATCGTGCTTGACTCTCTAACATCAAATACTCGAATATCTTCTGCACGTTTACCATCGACTGATTCCACCGCTAAATCTAATAATGCTTTACTATCCAAATTATCCATCCTTTTTAATTATAATAGTTATAACATTTAAACGTTTCACTAAATATTTTTACATTTCTACTGACTAAAAATGAAATATTTCGCTTTGAAATTTCATAAACTGCTCGGTCTAAATGTTCTTCTTTAAATATAATACTACGAATATCGTCAACACCTGGTATATCTCTACCAGGTTCAATATAATCTGCAACAAATATAATTTTTTCGATTAAATCCATGTGTGCTCGACCAGACGTATGGTTTTTAATCGCGATGAGAATTTCTTCATCATTAATATAAAACTCTTTTTTCATAAGTGCTGCAGCAGCTGGACCATGTAATATCGCATTATCATAGTCTAGATACTCATCACTAAATGCTGCTTCTTTAATGATTTGTTTCATGTCATCATCATTATCATATTTACAGTAATCATGTAGCACCCCTGCCAGGTAGCTTTTATCTTTATCTGCATTAAAAATTTCTGCCATCTTTACAGCAGTTTCAGCAACTCTCACTGAATGGTCAAAACGTTTTTTAGGTAGCTTTTCTTCAACTAGTTTTTTTGCTTCTATATCATTCATACAGTCCATGCTCCTCTATATAGTGATAGACATCTTTATGAACAAAATGATTATAATAATCGTCTTTTAAAATACGTTTACGTATTTCACTTGAACTCACTTCAAATATTGGGACTTCCGCAGTTAAAAATGGGGCAGTAATTTTTAAATTATTCGTAGATCTTTTAAGTACAATAAAGTGTACCATCTCTAACAACTCTTCGTAACGATACCAACGGTCAAAAGCAGTAAACTGATCTTCACCCATAATAAAGTAGAGTTCATCATCTTTATATTTTTCTTTTAAAAATTTAATCGTATGATAAGTGTAACTTTTACCTTTATTTTTTAACTCATAATCTTCAATAGACGTAAAGTTTAAATCTTTTGTCGCAAGTTCAATCATTTTTAAACGATGCGCTTCACTTACTGGTAGTTCAGTTTTATGTGGCGACTGAAATGCCGGTACGATTACGACATGATCTAAATTAAATGAACGTTTCGCTTCAGTGATTAAATTGATATGCCCTAAGTGGACTGGGTTTAAAGTCCCACCAAAAACACCGATTTTACTCATGGAAGTTCAATTTCTTTATGTTCTTTGTTTTCTTTATATAACACGATAATACTCCCAATAATTTGAACAACAGTTGAATCTGTACCCTCACTTACTTTAAGTGCAACTTCATCTTTACTTTCAATACTATTTTGTAACACTGAAATTTTCAATAATTCATGTGTATCAAAATAATCGATAATTTGTTTGTTAAATTCTTCAGTAACTCCGTGTTTACCCACTTGGAATACTGGTTTTAAATCGTGTGCTAACTTTCTTAAATATCTTTTTTGTTTACCTGTTAATGTCATTCATGATTCTCCTCTAAAAATTGTTTTAACGTCGACTTTACAGCTTCTTTATTTCCACCTTTACCCGTCCAGATTTCATACGATAACATCGCTTGGTTCACGAGCATATCTAGTCCATTTATACTTTTATTAAAATACGTCATAAACGGTGTAACCGCTGGATTGTAAATAAGGTCATATCCAACTGTATTTGTTAAATTACTAAGTAAATAGAGTTTAAATACTTTAAATGGATCTTCATTATTTAACCCGAGTGGTGTTGCGTTAATAACGATATCGAATTCCCCACCGTCAAACTGATCAATCGTTATTGCATTAAACTCTTTATTTTTAAAAGTTTCAAAACTTTCTTTACGTCTAGCAACTATTGTTACATTTGACCCAAGTTCTTGATGTGCAAGTAACACAGCTTTTGCTGCACCCCCTGCACCTAAAATAAGGACATTTTCATGTTTAAAGTGATTATCAATAATCGTTTTTTTATAGCCAGAAACATCTGTATTATACCCGTATAATTTACCCTCTACTCTTTTGACAGTATTGACTGCTTTGATAGTTCTTCCGTGACCATTCACATAATCTAGATACGGGATAATCATTTCTTTATGTGGCACTGTGACGTTAATCCCTTGAAGGTCCTTCTCATTCATAATATTACGAATATTAGATAGTGATTCAGGTGTAACTTCAAGTTTATCGTAAAAAAAATCATCTTCATTTAACTTAAAATTCGTATTATGAATGAATGGAGAATACGAATGTTTAATTGGATATCCGATGACAGCATAATCCATTTTATTTCTCTTTAAATACTGTTTGTCTTGCAACAACTTTAACTCCTTTAGGAACAGTGACTTTCACTGTAATGTCTTTATCTACCGTAATAAAACATAATCCACTGATTAAAATATCACTTCTGACATCTGTTTGAAATGTATACGTTTCAGCATCTTCAATTAAAATACGTTTAGAAAGTTCTGGTGGTGCAAGCAGACCGTTATAGTGCTTTTCATAAAAGTTTCTCGCATTACTTAACTTCGTACGATGAACGTTAAGTCTATCACTTCTATAAATTGTAAAACTTGAACGGTCACCAGACACAAAATCGAGTTGTGCTAAATTTGATACAAAAAGAGTTTGACCTTCGTCCAGTTGATACGTTAGAGGTTTAATCTCTTTTTTCGGCATAATATATTTGACGTCATCTAACGACAAAATATTACTCATTTGACTTTTAGCAATTACTCCTGGTGTATCGTACATAAACTGATCTTCACCAAGTGGGATATCGATCATTCCTAATGTTGTACCTGGAATATTTGAAGTTGTAATCACTTCTTTTTCACCTGTCGTTGCTTCGATTAATTTATTAATTAATGTCGATTTACCAACATTTGTCGTCCCGACTACATAGACATCTTTATCTTCACTGTACGCGTTAATTGTATCTACTAATTCATCGAGACCAAAGCCCTTATTCGCTGATACAACAACTGTTTCATTTGCGATGATTCCTTCATCCCTAAGCATTTTTTTAAGACGATTCAGTAAGCGGCTAATATTTGTTGATTTTGGGAGTAAGTCAATTTTATTTACAGCTACAATGACTTTTTTATTTCCAACAATACGGTTAAACGACGGGATAATACTATCTTCAAAATCAAAGACATCAATAACTTTTACAACGAGTCCTTCTTTTTCGTAAATCGAATTTAACATCGTCATAAATTCTCCCGATTCAACATTAACATCAGGTGTTTCATTGTAGTTTTTTAGTCGAAAACATCTTTGACAAATTACGTCTTCTTCGTGAATTCGACTACTCGGTACATATCCACTCTCATTTTTATCTTCAGACTGTAGAACGGCACCGCATCCGATACATTTATATTCCGTCATTAACCATTCCTCCATTTTAATAAATCTTGATCGTCCAGCATTATCATAATTCTACGTTCTAATAGACGATTAAATCGTGTGATTGGTAAATCTTTTTCTTTTATCGGTAATACTAAAATGCTATCAATTCTTGTTCTATTTGCACCAAAAACGTCTGTCATTAATTGGTCACCAATCATGACAACATCTTTTTTACTCACTCCAAGCATCGTAATGCCTCTATGGAAACCTCTCATTGCAGGTTTTCTAGCAGTATAAATATAATCGATTCCTAAATTCTTTGAAAAACGGTCAACTCTTGGTCGCTTACCGTTTGATAAAATTAACACTTGAATTTTAGCTGTTTTTAATTGTTCAATCCACTCGATAACCTCATCATTTGAATCTGGGTCATCAAATGCTACAAGTGTATTATCTAAATCAATCATCACTGCCTTTTTATTATGTGATTTTAAATATTCTGGTGAGATATCTGTAAAGCGATTTACATAATCACTCGGCAAAAAATATTTTCTTAATAAATGTTTCATATTATAAACCTCTTAAATTTTAAAAATAAAAAGCGCCCAAAAATTAGGCGCCAAATAAATTACTCTTCAATTCCACGTGTTTGTTCAACTTCAGTTTCTTTGTAAATGAAGAAACCAACAATTGCTGTTACTACTAGAGCAAAGACCATAAGAAATAGCATTACTATACCCCTCCGAATTACAGTTCTTTCAATACTAATTTTACAGTGTTAGATGAGTGAATACAAGCTTTTCTAAGAAACTCATCGTAGTTCATATCTGCTGAACCGTCTGCTTTATCACTCATTGAACGTAAAATTAAGTAAGGTGTTTTAAATTGGTAACATGTCTGCGCGATTGCTGCAGATTCCATATCAACTGCTTTCGCATCTTTAAATGTGTTTAAAATTATGTGTTTTTTTTCATCAGTATCGATAAACTGATCACCACTTACGACTTCACCAACAGTGAATTTTACTTCGTCGTAAGCTTCAAGTGCGTCTTTTGCAGCTTTAATTAAATCATCTTCAGCTTCATAATTTAACGGCATTAATGGCACTTGACCAATATCATAACCAAATGTCGTCGCTTCAACATCGTGATGAGCAGTATGACTACTAATAACCATATCTAATATGTCTAATTCATTAGTTAGACTACCTGCAACACCAGTATTAATTACACTGTCCACTTTAAACTCATTAATAAGAAGTGTTGTTATAATTGACGCGTTTACTTTACCGATTCCACTCTCAACAAGAACGATATTTCTATTTTGTAACGTACCTTCATAAAATTCAACATGTGCGATATTCACAGTACGTTTAATATCCATATCGCTCTTAAGAATCTCAACTTCTGGACGCATTGCACCGATAATTCCAATAACATTAGTCAATTTTAACGATTTTCACTTTCATTTCATTTCCGTTTGGAAGTGGTACGTTTACTTCTTGTTTAAGTTTTGCACCGATTAATGCTTCAGCAATAGGTGATTCATTAGAGATTTTACCTTCAAATGGATCTGCTTCCGCTGAACCAACAATTTTATATGTTTCTTCAGGCCCATCTGGTAATTCTTGGAACGTAACTGTTTTACCAATTTGAACCTCAGTGTTATCAACGTTTTCTTCAATAATTTTAGCGTAACGAATCATCTCTTCAATTTTAGAAATTTCTTGTTCAACGAAACCTTGCTCGTCTTTTGCTGCATCGTATTCAGAGTTCTCAGAAAGGTCACCAAAACTACGTGCAACTTTAATTTTTTCTACCACTTCTGGTCGTTTAATTGTTTTTAAGTAATCTAGCTCTTCTTCTAACTTGTCAAAACCTTCTTGTGTCATTGGGTATTCTTTATTGTTTATATCCATTATTTCTTCACTCCGTTATTTATTAATAATTAATAATCCATCGCCAATATTTAAAAATGATGCGGATGGATAGTTTTCATATATATATTCATTAAACTTCTGAACTTTATCACGTAATTTAATTCTATTTTTACTTTCTAAGTTATCATCAATAATTTGGCCACGTAACAGAATATTATCCACGACAACGATACCATCTTCACTTAATAGCTGACTAAACTTTTCAAAAAAGAGAAGATTATTGCCTTTAGATGCATCGATAAATACTAAATCAAATGTGTCATTAATTTCTACTTCTTTTGCATCACCGAGAATTTGTGTCACTCTTTTAGAAACGTTATGCGCTTCAAAATTCTCTTTTGCTATATTAAAAGATGCTTCGTTTTTTTCAATTGTCGTTAACGTAACATCTTCATTTACATTTAACATATGGAGACCACTATAGCCAATAGCTGTACCAATTTCTAATATATTTTTACTCTTTGTAAGTTGAATAATCTGCTTTAAAAGAGTTAATGCGTCACTGTCAATAATTGGCACCCGATGTTCAACAGCATATTCAAACACTTCTTGAAATACTTCTTCTTTCGTATTTAATTGTCTTAAATAATCTTCGATTTTCATATTTTCACCACAAAAATATACAACCGGCATAAAATGCCAGTTGTAAATAATAGTTAGATACTAACATAAACTTTTAATAAATGAAAGCGAAATCAGTCACTTTCTATATACTTTTCTCTGTTTTTTTGATGCTCTTCATACGTTTCAGCAAAGTGGTTATTACCGTCTTTATCTGCTAAGAAATAGAAGTAATCTGTATTTGCTGGGTTTAAAATACTTTGTACTGATTCCGGTCCAGGTGATGCAATTGGTCCAGGTGTTAACCCTTTATGAATATACGTATTAAATGGGTCATCCACTTCTAAGTCTTCATATAAAACGACGTCTTTATGAATGCCTTTAGCATATAAAACTGTCGGGTCTGTCTGAAGCGGCATTGACGGATTCTCACCGAGACGATTTAAAAAGACACTTGTAATTTTCGCACGGTCCGCGAGACTTGTTGCTTCTTTTTCAACTAATGAAGCAAATGTTAAAAATTCGTGGAATGAAAATTCTTTTTCTTCTCCTTCAATTGTTGCCGTATAATCGCCAGAGTTATATAAGCTAAACGAATTTGATCTCGTTGCATCTAACATTTGACGAACAATTTCGTTTAAGTCTGGTTGTTCTTTTGTAATGTCATATGTCGCCGGGTATAAATAACCTTCTAACGGATACTTAATATCATCAGCAAATATTTCATCTGATAACATATCCGGATAATCTTCTTGTAACTCTTTTAAATATTTTTCATCTTGAACAAGTTCAATAAAATCATCTTTATTTACAGGGAGTACTTCTTCAAGTAAATCACCAATTTCATCGACCGTATAACCTTCAGGTACTGTTACTTTATAAAACACTTCTTCATATAACACACCTGTTTCAAGTGTTTTTGAGATTGTTTCATAATCCATAGAAGGTGATAACTCAAATTGTCCTGCTTGGTATTCTGAAATACTATTTAGACGTAAATATAGCTGAAATAGAGTACTATTTTTAATAATTCCCTCATCTTCTAACAATTGACTCACGTCACTTGAAGATGCACCTGTTGGAACCTCTACTTGTACAACTTTCGATGAATCTTCGTCTAAAGGTTTCATACCTTGCTTAATGTAAAACACACTAAAAAGTGTACCTATAATTATAAGTAATACGATAATAAGTACGATAAATACCGAAATGTAGCTTGAAACGTTTTTAGAGAACCTTAAATCATCGTTATTTGGCATAATTTCTCCTTTTTTTCAAAAAATTGCTTCCGGCAAGACCGGAAGCAATCTTTCAATTATTCTTCAACTTCATCAAAGTTAGTGTTTACGATTTCTTCAATCATATCCCATTCCTCGTCTGAAGTAACTGGTGAAAACTTCATGTTTTCTTCACCTTCAAGTTCTTCAACAATCATTGGGATTAAATCAATTTGCTCATCGTCATCATCTGAGTTGAAATTACTTTCCTCAGCTAAAATAACGTAGTGCTTATTGAATCCTGGGTGTTCAAATTCTAATAATTTTCTGTAAAGTGTTTCATTACCTTCTTCATCGAAGAGTGTTAATAGTTCTTCTTCTTGATTTAAATCAAATTCTTGTGACATCAAAATTCTCCTTTAATTAAATCGATCTAGATAGCCCTGCAAAATAAACACAGCTGCCATTTTATCGATTACTTTACTTCTTTTCTTTCTGGATAAATCAGCTTCTAACAATGTTCTTTCAGCTGCCATTGTGCTTAAACGCTCATCCCATAATTCAATTTTAATTGATGGGATTCTTTCTTTTAGTTTCTCTGAAAAATAAATAGAACGTTCTCCACTTTCACCAACTGAGTTATTCATGTGCTTTGGCAAACCAACAACAACCGTCGATACATTCTCTTTTTCTATAATTTTTACTAATTCATCAATTTTAAAATCATCTTTTGCAGAATCAATTTTAAGAGTTGTTAAGCCTTGAGCTGTCCAACCAAGACTATCACTTATTGCAACGCCAATTGTTTTAGTTCCTACATCAAGACCAAGTGTCTTATTCATTGAGTTCACGTGTCACGTAGCTTTTCACAAGAACTTCCATAATTTCGTCACGTTCAATGTGACGAATTTGATTTCTCGCTTCATTATGGCGCGGAATAAATGCCGGATCCCCACTTTGTAGGTATCCTACAATTTGGTTTACAGGATTGTAGCCGCGTTCTTCAAGTGTTTTGTATACATTTGAAAGTACGTTTTTAACATTATCATTCGTTGCTTCTTCAATATTAAACTTCATTGTCTTATTTAAGTTATCCATGTATAACACTCCTCGACTACTTAGGTTAGATAGAAATATTATAACAAACTTTTAAATTATTAAAAACTATTAAGATAATCCTTAACAAACTGTAACGCTTCTGACATATTTTTAACATCAGTACCGCCACCTTGGGCCATATCTGGACGTCCGCCACCTTTACCATCGACAGCTTCAGCCATTTTCTTAATTATATCCCCAGCTTTTACAGTTTTTGTTTGGGATTTTGGTACTGTGACAATCATCGAAACTTTGTCATCAATATTAGAGATTAGCGCGATAATACTTTCTTGATTTTTAGACTTAATCATATCCATTGTCTCTCTTAATTCTTTAACACTGTCTACATTCACTTCAGTTGCGATTAAGTTAAAATCATTTATTTTAAACGTATCATCACTTAGATCAGATAATGCATCTTGTTGAAGTTCAGCCTTTAGAGATTTTACTTCTTTTTCAAGTTGTTTTTTATCTTCAATTAAATTCTCGACTTTAGAAACTGTATTGTCCGCTTTTGCTTTGACAAGATGATTTACAGATTCGACAATTTCATCTTTTTCACTATAATATTCAACTGCATATTTTGAAGTAACTGCCTCAATACGTCTTACACCTGCACCAATTCCACTTTCAGATACAATTTTAAATAGTCCAATTTCAGCTGTGTTTTTAACGTGAATACCCCCGCATAATTCAACTGAATATTCATCTATATCTACAACTCTTACAACATCTCCATATTTTTCACCAAATAATGCCATTGCACCTTTACGTTTTGCATCTTCAATTGGCATCTCTTCAATTACTACGTGAAGTGACTCAAATATCTTTTCGTTTACGATACGCTCGATTTCTTTAATCTCATCTTCTTTTAAACCTTCTAAATGTGTAAAGTCAAAACGTAATCGTTCTTTTTCAACGAGAGATCCTGCTTGGTTTGCATGACTCCCAACAACATCTTTAAGTGCTTGGTGCAGTAAGTGAGTTGCCGTATGATTTTTAATGATAAATAAACGGCTATCTCGATTTACTTCTAATGTGTAATCCTCATCTATTTGAATGACACCTTCTAACACTTTTACTGTATGAATATTTTGGCCGTTCGGTCCTTTATAGACGTTTGTCACTTCCATTTTGCCGTGATTATTATAGATAATTCCATTATCTGCAACTTGACCACCACTTACAGCATAGAACGGTGTTTTATCGAAAATGACGTCGACGTAATCAGCTCCATCATAACTATCTAGTGTTTCTTCATTGTTAACGATATAAAGTAGTTTAGAATTTTCTTTTAAGCTATTATAACCAGTAAATATACTATCTTTCGTTAACTTTTGATACGTTTCAGATTGAACATTCATAGAATCTGATGATTTACGTGCTGCACGTGCACGTTCTCTTTGAAGTTCCATTTCATCTTTAAATCCATCAAGGTCAACAGTAAGACCATCTTCTTCAGCATATTCAGTCGTCATCTCCACAGGGAATCCGAACGTGTCATATAGTTTAAATGCATCTTTACCACTAATGACTTTGTCTTCTTTTAAAGCTTTCTCTTTAACATTCTTATAGATTTCAAGTCCCTCATCTAACGTTTGAAGGAATCTCGCTTCTTCTTGTTCGATTACTTTTTTAATAAAGTCTTTGTTCTCATCGATCTCTTTATAGAATTCGTTCATAACGTCATTTACGACGTCAACTAACGTGTAAAGGAAAGTTCCATTAATACCGAGTTCTTTAACATAACGCGTTGCACGGCGGATGAGTCGTCTTAAAACATAACCTCTTCCCTCGTTACCTGGAAGTGCACCGTCACCAATTGCAAAAGCAACTGTTCGAATATGGTCACTAATTACTTTAAATGCTACGTCATCTTTGTCATTATCACGATATTTTTTGTTAGATTTTTTCTCAACTTCTTCAATGATAGGGATGAATACATCCGTATCAAAGTTTGTTGGCACGTCTTGAATCACACTTGATAATCTTTCAAGTCCTAAGCCAGTATCAATATTTTGTTTAGGAAGAGGTGTATACGTGTGATCACTATTATGGTTAAATTCAGAGAATACTAAATTCCAAATTTCTAAATAGCGTTCGTTTTCTCCACCTGGATACATTTCTTCACGTGGTGTATCACCTTCATAGGATTCACCTCTATCGTAGAAAATCTCAGTGTTCGGACCACATGGACCTTCCCCGATATCCCAGAAGTTTCCTTCTATTCGAATAATTCGATTTTCTTCAATACCAATATCGTCTTTCCAAATGTGATAAGACTCATCATCTTCAGGGTGAATTGTGACATATAATTTTTCTTCTTCAAAATTTAACCATTTCTCACTCGTTAAAAATTCCCATGCAAATTCAATCGCTTCTTCTTTAAAATAGTCACCGATTGAAAAGTTACCGAGCATCTCAAAAAACGTATGGTGTCTTGCAGTAAACCCGACGTTTTCAATGTCATTTGTACGGATTGATTTTTGTGCATTCGCAATTCTCGGATTGTCTGGATTTTCTGTTCCGTCAAAATATTTCTTTAATGTCGCAACTCCTGAGTTAATCCATAATAGTGTGTTGTCATTCACAGGGATTAAACTTCTACTTGGTTCTATACTGTGTCCTTTAGACTTAAAAAAATCTAAAAACATTTGACGCAGTTCGTTTGTCGATACTTTTTTCATTAATATTCCTCCTAAAATAAAAAATAGAATTCACCCTTATAAAAAGGGGCGAATTCTATCCGCGGTACCACCCATGTTATGAATGTTATTCATCACTTTAAATTTATTAAAATTTATGCACGATTTTGTCGATGCATTGCTCTCATCTACCGCAATGTTTCTGTCATTTCATCGACTTTATTTTATTATTTGTTCAGTATAATTATATGAAGCGTACGCTTTAAAGTCAATTAAAATCAAATGGTGAAATACCTTCCATATTAATCATCGGATCGATTTTTTTATTTAACACTAAGTCCATCGTTAACGTATAATTCACTTCACTGTTACTAGATTCAACATCTTCTTTTGTATCACCCTTAAATATTTCTGTTAAATACTCGGCTAACAGTGTTTTTCTTTTAATACCTTCACAATGAATCGCTTCTATAAATGAGTCCTCTTCTCCACATAATACGAGAGATTCTTTCGCACGAGTAATTCCTGTATAGATAATATTTTTTTGGAGCATGTGATAATACTGTCTAACGATTGGCATAATGACAATTCGATACTCGCTACCTTGTGCTTTATGTATACTTGTACAATACGCATGTGATAATTCAGTATAATCTTTTCTTTCATAGACAATTTCATTTCCTAAAAAGTCGACGGTCATCGATTCTTTTTCACCTGGAATCTCATCGCTATACGTAATTTCAGTAATAATTCCACTATCACCATTAAAAACATTATCTTCACGTCTATTTTCTAGTTGAATGACTTTATCATTCTCTCTAAAAATCTTATCTCCAAATTCGATTTCTTTTTTATCGTCACTACTTGGATTTAATACTTTTTGAATGACTTTATTTAACTGATCAATTCCAGCTGGCCCTTTGTAAATCGGAGCAAGGACTTGGACGTCACGCATATCATAGCCTTTTTTTACTGCACCTTTTACAACAATATCAACAACATCTATAATTCCACTTGCATTTGTTTTA
Source organism: Candidatus Nosocomiicoccus stercorigallinarum (assembly GCA_019119225.1). Classification (GTDB taxonomy): domain Bacteria; phylum Bacillota; class Bacilli; order Staphylococcales; family Salinicoccaceae; genus Nosocomiicoccus; species Nosocomiicoccus stercorigallinarum. The sequence continues at coordinate 36,352 of DWXM01000088.1, read as the reverse complement.
AAAAACGTTCGGTCTGGGAAGCGTTCTAAAATATTTACAGGAAGATTGTTATTAATTTGATACGCAAGTTGAATAATTGAAGATGACTCCATTTGTCTATAAATCTTTTTTAATATTGTAACAGGTACTGTACTCGATTCAATTAGATCTTTAAATACTGTACCTGGACCTACTGACGGAAGCTGAGCGTCATCTCCGACAAAGACGACTTGTGTTTCAGGTAACACATTTTTAATTAGCTGATAAAACAACCACGTATCCACCATCGACATCTCATCAATAATAATTAGATCTGCATCGATAATATTATCAAGTATTTCATCTTCTTCAGTATCTCTACCGTAGCCAATCATTCTATGAATGGTCGATGCTTCTATACCTGTTGCGTCTTTCATGCGTTTTGCTGCACGACCAGTTGGCGCTGCGAGTTGAATTGGGTAATCGTCACCTTCATAATCGATAAACTTTTCGATATTTTGAAGCTTTCTATATACTTCAATAATTCCAGAAACAATTGTTGTTTTACCTGTACCGGGACCCCCAGTAATCACAGAAATCGGACTTGTCACCGCGCGAATAATCGCTTCTTTTTGTTCGTCGTTAAATTTAATTTCTAATGAATGTTCAACTTGTCTTATGACAGCATTCATACGTTCTTCGCTTGGTGAATGTACTTTAATTTGACTCAGTGAATGTATTTTTTCAGCTGACTTTCTTTCGCTAATGAAAAACTTTTTCAAAGTAATTTTGTCATTACGAATGACTAACTCATCTTCTTCAGCGAGTAAATTCACACTTTTTAAAATATCATCACGCGTAAATATGTCACCTTTACCGTTAAGTAAAATGAGTGAAATTTCGATTAATTGTTCTAACTCAACATACGTATGACCAAACTCATTTAGTTCTGTGTCGATTGCGTATTTAATTCCCGCGTATAAACGCTCATTTGAATGGATATCAATACCTGCTTTTAATGCAATTTCATCTGCTTTTTTAAAACCAATACCAAAGATATCTTCAACAAGTTTGTACGGATTATTTTCTAGGATATGGAGCGTTTCAGTTTTATACGTATCAAGAATTTTTGCACGCTTTGAAGCATCAATTTGAAGTTCAATCATAATAAGGTCTGCCCGAGCGGTCGATTCATTTTGAACGACCGTCCGGTAGACGATGTTCTTTTTCTCTTCAGATAGTCCTTTAACCTTGTCTAAGTTCGACTTACTTTCAATAATTAAATCTAACGTATTGTCACCGAGTGTATGAGCGATAAGTTGTGCGGTCTTTTGACCAATTCCTTTAAACTTTTCACCAGATAAGTACTTAATGATACCATCTTTTGTTTTTGGGATATTCTTTTTTGAACTAATTGCTTTAAACTGTTTACCGTATCTCGCATGCTCAACAATTTCTCCAGTAAACTGATAAGTCTCACCCTCATCGATGTGGTGAAAGTTCCCAGTAATAATCGCTTCGTCACTTAACTCTGTGTTTGTCTCATCGATTTCAACAACGATGACGTAGAAGTGATTATCACTATTATGAAATATTATTTTTTCAACGGTTCCATTGATGAATAAATCATCTTCTAACGTCATTTGTGTCATATCTATTCCTCTTCTAAGTTTTTAATTCCATTATGTGCGAGTATGTGATCTGGTTTAATTTTAATCGCATTTTCAAAGTGTTTCTTCGCCGCTTCTTTATCATTATACTTCGTCCATTGAATGAGACCTAAATTATATTCAGAGTCTGCATGGGCGTGCTCTCTCGTAATTTCAGTGAGTAAAAGTTCACCTTGATCGAGTAATCCTAGCTGACACAGTGTTAAGGCATACTGAAATACGAGTTCATAATCTTCTTTACCGACTCGGTACATCTCTTCAAAAAAAGGAACTGATAAACTTAAATTTCCTTCATGGACGTGTGTCATTGCAAGAAGATAGTTAATATCTTTATCATCGCTCATTTTGTCATAGACACTTAATAACAGTGTACGTGCGTCTTTATATTTTCCTTCACTAAAGTACATATTCCCTAATGTGTAATAAGCGACTGCATTATCCTTATCAAGTTCAATTGCTTTTAGTAAAAAGTTATTCGCTTCTTCTACTTTACCGACATTATAAAGAACAGTCCCGCCATTAATATAATGGGCGGGATTATCTGGGTCTTTTTCAATCGATGATAAAATTTCTTTTAATGCTGTTTCATAGTCACCTTGCTGAATGGAATGTTCGTAATTAAAACTCATGCTAAATACTCCAATTTCTCTTCACCGTTAAATACTTCGTCAATCGTCGCGCCACCAATTACTCTATCTCCGTCATATAATACGACTGCTTGACCCGGAGTGATTGCACGCTGAGGTTCTTTAAATTTAACGAGTAATTTGTTGTCTTCTAATTTTTTAACGAATACTTCACTATCTTTTTGACGATATCTAAATTTAGCATTTGCATCGAATTCTTCAGGCATATCGTTGATAAAGTTTGCGTCTTCTGCAATTAAACTTGTCGAAAATAATTTTTCATTGTTAAATCCAGTAACGACATATAATTCATTCGTTTCTAAGTTTTTACCTGCAACAAAATATGGTCCCCCTGGTCCACCAATTCCTAAACCTTGGCGCTGACCAATTGTATAATACATGATTCCGTCGTGTTTTCCTTTTTCTTCACCAGTTTCCATATCGATAATTTTTCCTGGTTTTGCAGGTAAATAGTTTGAAAGAAACGTTTTAAAATCCCTTTCTCCGATAAAACAAATACCTGTTGAGTCTTTTTTATCTTTTGTCGCAAGATCATATTTATGTGCGAGTTCACGTACTTCTGTTTTATCAATTTCACCGAGTGGGAACAACGTTTTACTTAACTGCTCTTTTGTTAATTGATTTAAAAAGTACGTCTGGTCTTTATTATTATCGACACCTTTAAGCATTGTTACTTCACCGTCATGATTCACTCTCGCATAGTGACCTGTTGCAACATAATCCGCCCCAAGTTTCATTGCATGATCTAAAAATGCTTTAAATTTAATTTCTTTATTACACATGACGTCAGGGTTTGGTGTACGACCACGTTTATATTCATCTAAAAAGTATTCAAACACTCTGTTGTAATACTCTTTTTCAAAGTTTACTGAATAATACGGAATACCGATTTCTTCTGCAACTTTTCTAACGTCTTCATAATCTTCTGTTGCAGTACACACACCAAATTCGTCTGTGTCATCCCAGTTTTTCATAAAGATTCCAATGACGTTATAACCTTCATCTTTTAGTAATTTCGCTGTCACTGAGGAGTCAACGCCTCCACTCATTCCGACAACGACTGTTGTATCTTCTTTTTTCTTCATATATAGTTCAATCCTTTATTTTAATCGTTCATATAATTTTTTAATTGCTTCGATTGTTTTTGTAATATCCTCTTCAGTCGTTAAATGACTAAAGCTTATTCTAAGTGAATGTGCTGCTCTTTTTTCGTTATACATTTCAGTAATGACATGTGACGGTGTCACTGTTCCTGCATTACATGCACTACCCCCTGAAATGTAAATCCCTTCTAAATCGAGCGCTGTAAGTAAAAATTCCGTTTCAGAAAACGGCACGTAAATGTTTAAAATGTGCGGAGACTGATTGTCTAAGTCACCATTAACTTCAAATTCAACACCCGCTTCTTTTAAACCGTCGATTAACATTTCTTTACGAGATGAAATAACCTCATTTCTTTCATCTAACGACTCTACTGCTTCTTTAAGAGCTTCACTTATAGCATAACTAAAGAGTAAGTTTTCAGTACCTGCGCGGCGCTCACGTTCTTGTTTACCACCGACAAGTTGTGCGTGTAAATGTGTCCCTTTTCTAACGTATAATACGCCGATACCTTTAGGTGCATATAACTTATGGCCACTCATACTCATAAGGTCAATACCTAATCTATCAACGTTAACGTCCACGTGACCAACCGCTTGTGCGGCATCGACATGAAGTAGCACATCTTTTGGTAACTGATCTTTTATTTCTTTAATTGGTTGCACTGCACCAACTTCGTTATTTACATAGTGAAGTGACACGAGAGATGTATTATCGTCTAACAAATCATTTAATTCACTTAAATTAATCACACCAGTCTTACCAACTGATAGATACTTTACATCATTAGCTAATGATTCTGCCGTTTCTAAGATTGACATATGTTCAATATTTGTCGTAATCATATTACGATTTGATTTAAAATGTGAGAGTGTTCCACGAATTGCTAAGTTATTAGATTCTGTTGCACCACTCGTAAAAATAATTTCCTCGGGTTTTGCACCAATCATCTTCGCAACCTTGCTACGGCTACTTTCTAAAAATGATTTCGCTTCTTTACCTACACGGTGAATACTTGAAGGATTTCCGTAAATATTCGCGTGTTTTACCATTCCATTTAAGATATCTTCATCGACTGGTGTTGTTGCCGCATAATCTAAATAAACACTCATGACACTTCTCCTTTAAAAACTAGATTCAGTAGAGATTTTACCATTTTTAAAACGATAAATATAGTCGAGTGCTCTAAGTCGTTTCTTTAGAAAAATAATCATATCTCTTGTAAGTTAGATGAAGATAAAAAAGGAGAGATTAAAGTGAATAAAGATTTAAAAATTTCAGTATTAAACTTAGTTTATGTGCGTGAAGGGTACGATTCTAAAGATGCGTTTACTCGTATGCGTCTTTTAGCTGAAGAACTCGACCACACAACTTACGAACGCTACTGGATTAGTGAACACCACAATATGAAGTCAATCGCTTCAAGTGCGACACGTCTACTAATTCAATATACGTTACAACATACTAACAGAATCCGCGTTGGAAGTGGTGGTGTCATGTTACCTAACCATACACCGTATATCGTTGCTGAAGAATTCGGAACGATGTATGAATTATTTGGCGACCGCTTAGATATTGGTCTTGGACGTGCACCAGGCACTGACCAAGTAACAGCAAACGCCATTCGCCGAGGAAACCACCAAGGCATGTTTAACTTTGAAGATGAAATCCGTGAATTACAATTCTTTTTATCAGATAAAGAAGCTCATGTCATTGCAAACCCTGGTTTAAATACAAATGTGCCATTATATGTACTCGGTAGTTCAACAGATTCTGCACACATTGCAGCTAAGTTAGGATTACCATATGCATTTGCGGCTCACTTCGCACCAGCAATGATGAAAGAAGCATTTGAAATATACGAACGAAACTTCCAACCGAGCGAACAATTAAAAGAACCATACAAAATGGCATGCTTAAACGTCTGTGTTCAAGATACACAAGAAGAAGCTGAATACGTTGTAACAAGCCATTATCAAAATGTCTTTGGTATGATTACAAATCACCGCGGACCAATGAAACGCCCAGTGACAAATATGGATGATATATGGTCAATGCAACATAAAGAAATTATTCAAACAAGATTCCCAGTTCAAATTCTTGGTGATAAAGAAAAAGCACTTAGAGATTTAGAAGCATTCCAAGAAGAATATAATGCGGACGAAATTATCGCAGCTACAGCGATTTACGACACAGATGCATTTATAAAAAGCTACAAATTATTTGAAGATGTCGTTAAGGAGTATAATAAAAAGCAATAAGGGTCACCCTTATTGCTTTCTTTTTGTTAAAATAAAGTAAATTAGACCACTAAAGAATATGACTTGGATAATTAAAATGGGTGCAATAACAAACAACAGTTCGCGCAATATTTTCACCTATCTTCATTTATAAAATCTTTAAATATTATTTTAGCACTTTTTGATCGTTTCATCATCTTGATTTAGATTGGAAGGATATTCTATGATACGAAATCAAATTAAATATATTAACCGCTTTAGAGAAATTGCGATCCTCTTTTCTAAAAGTGGACTCGGCTTTATTATCGAAGAAAGTGGATTAGATAATTTACTTAGTTTGCCAAGACGACTATTTAATAAGACACCACAACAAGAAGATAAAACAATTGCTGAACGTATTCGAATATTTTTAGAAAAAGCAGGTCCAGCATATGTGAAACTTGGCCAGATTGCAAGTACACGAGGAGATATTTTACCTGAATCATTTATTAAAGAATTAGAAAAACTTCAAAGTGAAGTGCCTCCATTTTCTAGTGACATCGCAAAAGAGCTAATAGAGACGAATTTAGACATAAATATTGAAGATACATTTTTAATATTTGAAGATGAACCACTCGGTTCTGCGTCAATTGGACAAGTCCACCGTGCAGTGTTAAAAACTGGAGAAGTTGTCGCGATAAAAGTCCAGCGACCAAATATCGAAAGAAATATACGTACGGATTTAGAAATTTTATCAACAATTGCTCAAGTTGCTGAAAATAATTTTAACTGGGCGAAACAATATCAAGTGACGGACATCGTTGAAGAATTATCTCAAGCGATTATTCAAGAGATGGACTATACAATAGAAGCAAGAAATATTAACCGTATTAAACGTCAATTTAAAGGAAACGATACTGTAACATTTCCACATGTTTATAGCACATTATCTAATAAGACAATTCTTACAATGGAATATTTTGATGGATATTCAATCCGTAATACTAAACTACTCGATGAAAAAGGATACGACCGCTATCATATCGCTGATACGTTAGCACGTACTTTATTTACCCAAATTTTTGAATATGGATTTTTCCATGCAGATATTCATCCAGGTAATATTGTCGTCACAAACGATGGTAAAGTTGGTTTTATAGACTTTGGAATGGTTGGAAAACTCACTGAAGATATCAAACAAAACTTTGGTAGTTTACTTATCGGACTAATGCAAAAAAACTCTAAAAAAGTCGTTCGATCAATTGTACAAATGGGTGTCGTTCCAGATGGCGTCGACGTAAATGAGTTATATAAAGAAGCTGAACTTATGCAAGATAAGTATTACGATATTCCACTTAAAGACTTAGAGTTTAGCGACGCAGTCAGAGATTTATTTGCAATTACAAACAAATATCATATTCACTTACCAAAAGACTTCACACTACTCGCTAAAACACTCATTACCTTAGAAGGAAATATTGAAATGTTAGACAAAAATTACAGCATCTTAACAGTCGCTGAGCCGTTTGGTAAAAGTTTACTCATTAAACGATTAAACCCTAAAAACATCGCAGAAAATAAGCTTTCTGACTGGGTACTACTCACGACTTTAATTGAAGAATCTCTACAAAATTTACACCAATTTTCTAAAGGTTTAGGTGAAAAGCATCTTCCAGTAATGTTTGAGTTAAAACAAGAAAAAAATATCGCACGACATCTTGACCGTACGATAAATAGAATTTCTTTCTCAATTGTATTATTATCTCTGTCAATTTTAATGGCGGGAATTATTATTGGCTCTTCTGTGCTCGGACAAGGTTCTATATTATTTAAACTCCCGGTAATAGAGATAGGATCAATACTCGCCATCGCAATGTTTAGTTGGCTCATATTTACAATATTTAAAAGCGGACGAATGTGATAACCTCCCTTACTGGGAGGTTTTTTTAAATATAAAACATATAATCATCAAATTCATCTGGTTGACTAATTAAATCATAAAGTGTCGTATGTGAAATCACGTCACTAATTCCATCTCTAATTCTTTTCCATAAAAATCTTTCATTTTTCGTGTCTTTATCATCTAATTCTATTGCTACGATATTTTCACCAACTGCTTTAAAAACATCGAGTACTGTAATTTCATCTGGTGGATAATTTAACTCATATCCTCCATATGCACCGCGTGTACTTTTTACAAGATTTGCCCTTCTTAAACACGCAACGATTTGCTCTAAATATAAATCACTCACTCCACGTTCGTTTGCAATTGATTTTACAGAGCGTTTTCTAACTCCGTACTCTATAGCGAGCACATTCATAAAATATAAACCATAGCGGCCTTTTGTTGAAATATTCACTTCTTCACCTCAGATGCACTTTTGTTATATAGTATATATAATATCATAATGAAAAAGTTGGTGAAAAATCTAATGTCAAATGAACCTTTAAGTTTTCGCATGCGTCCAAAAACTATTGATGAAGTACTCGGTCAAGATCATCTCGTCGGGGAAAAAGGGATTATTAGACGTATGGTCCAAGCAAAAAGATTACAATCAATGATACTTTACGGACCACCAGGTATTGGTAAAACAAGTATCGCAAGTGCGTTAGCTGGAAGCACGAAATATAAATTTAGAACGTTAAATGCTGTATCGAGTTCAAAAAAGGATATTGAAAAAATTATATTAGAAGCAGATATGAGTGGTAGTGTCATATTAATGCTCGACGAAATCCATCGTCTCGATAAAGCAAAGCAGGACTTTCTACTCCCGCATTTAGAAAGCGGAAAAATTGTGTTAATCGGTGCAACAACTTCAAATCCTTATCATGCAATTAATCCAGCCATTCGCTCAAGAACACAAATTTTTGAACTACATCCACTAAACGATGATGATATTAAAAGAGGAATTACACGTGCACTAGAAGATAAAGACCGTGGGCTTGGTAGTATAGATATCACGCTCGATGATGATGCGTTAGAACATTTTGTGAAAGCTTCAAATGGAGATATTAGAAGTGCCTTAAACGGTTTAGAACTTGCAGTATTAAGTGATACAAAAGACTCTATTCATGTCACGTTAGAAGATGCGAGAGATACGATGCAGCAGAGTCAATTTATACACGATAAAGATGGAGATGAGCATTACGATGTTATGAGTGCGTTTCAAAAGTCTATTCGTGGTAGTGACGTTGATGCAGCTCTCCATTATCTAGGTAGACTTATTGAAGCCGGAGATCTCGTCACAATTGCAAGACGTTTACTCGTCATCGGTTACGAAGATGTTGGACTTAGTAATCCTCAGCTTCCAGGTAGAACGTTAGACGCGATTATTGCAGCTGAACGTCTCGGATTCCCAGAAGCGAGAATTCCATTATCGATGGCTGTCATTGATTTAGCGTTATCTCCAAAATCAAATACGACAATTAAAAGTATCGATAACGCACTTAGTGATATAAGAAAAGGTCATATCGGTGTTGTCCCAAAACATTTAAAAGACGGACATTATAAGGGTGCAAAAGAACTCGGAAACTCAATCGGTTATAAAAACCCACATGACTATAACAACAACATCGTCAAGCAACAATATTTACCAGACTCTTTAAAACATAAACAATATTTTAAAGATGATGGTACTTCAAAATACGAAAGCTTCTTAAATGAAACGTATAAAAATTTAAAGCCATTTAATAAGTATTAAAAAAACGCGATCACTAAAGTGATCGCGTTTTAAGTTAACATATTATTGTTAATTTGTTTTTTTAATTCTTTTCTTTTTTTAAGTAAATCACATGATTTAGATGCATTTTTAGAATTTAACTTTTGTTTTCTCTTAAACAGTAACCCTTTTACTGACATCAAAGATCACGCAACCTTTCACCTTCAAATTACTACTCCAATATCTTAACATAATATTATAATTTTTAAATAGTAAATTAATAGAATTTTAAAAAGACAGCCACAAAGTGACTGTCTAATGAAGCATCCGATATAGCCGTGTGTAGTTGTCGGATTATTTGGCCTGCTTTGTGCAGGTGGGTGCTCTGTCAAATACTCATGAAGTCCCTTATAGGGCATGTCAATCATATTTGAACGCCAAGCTCCCTTTTATATAGGTGTTAGGTCAAAATGAAGCCGACACAGCACGCACTCATCAGGTGCTTCTCTTAAATTAATAGTAGCACAACCATTATTTGGAAGCAATTTTATTGATTAGTAAATCTGACATAAATTGATATCACAGTTTTCACAATTAATAATATGCTTTAATTTTTTCATATGTGTAACTGTAATTACTTTTCTATTTACCTCTATAATCCCTTCTTTTGATAATTCTTTTAAATAACGGTTTACAACCTCTCTAGAAGTTCCAGCAAGCATTGCAAGTTCTTGGTTAGTTAGTTTTGTATCAATAACAATTCCTTTTTTAGTACTTACACCAAATGAATTTGATAGCCTGACAATGACACTTGCTAAAGCACCCATTTTACCGTACATTAGCATGTCTCTTAGTTTTGAGGAGTGTCTTAACCTTTCAATTTCTAACCATCTCATCCACTCTTTAGTAAATCGACTATCATTTAACACTTTTTCTTCAAACTTATTCTTTTCAATTTTATGTAATAAAACTTCAGTTTTAGATTTCGCAAACGACGTATGCTGTTTCGGTCCGCAATATAAAGTGACCGCACCAAATATGCAGTCATCTTTTAAAAAGTGAATCGCATTTTCTGATCCATCATCTTGTATTCTTAATACTAATACTTCACCGGATTCAATTACATATATGTAATTCGTTAAGTCACCAGAGTGAAATATAAATTCATTTTTATTAACATGCATCTCTATGCCATTTTTCTTTATATAATCAATAATTAATTTTGGCTTGAATGTTGGAGAATTTGACAAGAATATCACTTCCCTATTGTTTTTATACTACCATATTTAGTGACTTTTATCACTTTATTGATAGAAAATTTCATTGTAAGTCGTCAATAACAACGATTATGTTTTAGTTCTCTATTGAAAGCTTAAAATTGTTACAAATATATGTCGAAGTGTGACTTTTATCACTTTTTTATAGAAGTAAATACAATACAATATTGTTATAAACAACAATATTGGAAGGTGAAATATATGGCTGATAAAAAAATTGTTAAACCTCAGCATGATCAAACAGTCGATCATGAAAAGAGCGTGAGTGAAGATGTACATAAACTCGATTTAAGAGGTACTTTCTTTATGACAATGACACTCGGTGCTTTAATGCTAATTTCTTGGCTAGGCGTATTTATGTTATTTATGGAAAGAATGTAAAAAGGAAAGGTGAAATAAATGCACAAGTATGAAAAGATATGGCTAAGCTTTGGAACTGGAGCTTTAATCTTATTCCTTGTAATTTTAGGAATTTCAGCAGTTCACCAAGGCCACTCACCTGCTGCATCAGGGATTGAAACGATTAACCCTGATCACGTAAGAGATGATGAAAGATTTAAAGAACCTGGACTCTATGAATCAAAAGAAGAAGGTTTTGATTATGATCTATACATGGTAGCAAGTATGTTTAGATATGAACCTACAGAAGTAGAAATTCCTAAAGGGTCAAGAGTACGTGTTATGGTTACAACTCCTGACGTAATTCATGGTTTTGAAGTAGCGAAAACAAACATCAATATGATGGCAGAACCAGGATTAATTTCTAAATATCATACAACATTCAACAAAGAAGGAGAATTCTTAGTTGTATGTAACGAATACTGTGGTACAGGTCACACTGATATGACTTCAGTAATTAAAGTTGTCGGGAGTGAAGAATAATGGCTAAATCTTATCTAAATACAACACAAAACGAAGTGTATTCAGCAGATACTGTAATTAATAAAAAAGATTCTAAATTAGTATTAGCAAATATGATTTGGGTAATACTCGCATTAGTAATCGGTGGTACTGCAGGCGCATTACAAACGTTCGTACGTTCGGGATATTTTGAATTACCACTAGGTATCGGATATTACCAAATCTTAACACTACACGGTGTAATTTTAGCATTAGTACTCACATTCTTCTTTATTGTTGGTTTCCAAACAGCGGCTGTTTCAAGATCAATGGGCGGCTTAACTGACGGTGAAAGAAAAGCAGGTTGGATTGGTTTTTGGCTAATGACAATTGGTGTGTTAATGGCAGCAGCAATGATCTTAACAAACCAAGCTTCAGTACTTTACACATTTTACGCACCACTACAAGCACACGGTCTCTTCTATGTTGGGTTAACACTCGTCATCGTAGGTACATGGATTGCAACAGGTGCTCAGACAAAGCGTTATTTTAGATGGAGAAAACAAAATCCAGGTCAAAAAACACCTACGATTGCATATTTTGTTGCTATTAACAACGTCATGTGGTACGTATGTACCATCGGTGTCGCAGCATCAGCGTTAACTCAACTTATCCCTTGGTCATTCGGATTAATCGATACAGTTAACGTTAAACTTACACGTACGTTATTCTGGTACTTTGGACACGCACTCGTATACTTCTGGTTATTACCAGCATACATGGTATGGTACGCAGTATTACCTAAAATTATCGGAGTTAAAGGTTTTTCAGATAAACTTGCAAGACTTAGTTTCGTCTTATTTTTATTCTTCTCTATTCCAGTTGGTATTCACCACCAATTAGTAGAACCAGGTATTGACGCATTCTGGAAAGGTCTACAAGTAGTTCTTACATTTATGGTAATTGTTCCATCATTAATTACTGCATTTAGCTTATTTGCTTCATTTGAAACATATGGACGTAAAAAAGGTGCAACAGGATTATTTGATTGGTTTAAGAAGTTACCATGGAATGATTCAAGATTCGTATTACCATTTGTTGGTATGTTATTCTTCGTACCAGGTGGTATTGGTGGAATCATCAACGCATCAGGTCAAATGAACCAAGTCGTTCACAACACAATTTGGGTCGTTGGACATTTCCATATTACAGTAGGTGCGCCAGTTGTATTAACTTACTTCGGTGCAATGATGTTCTTACTTCCTCACTTAGTTGGCGGTAAGATGACAAAACTTACTAACTCACTAGGACTATGGTTAGCATATACATGGGCACTTGGAATGGGAATCATGTCATTTGCAATGCACTTAGCAGGTCTTAAAGGTGCACCACGACGTTCAACATTCTCTGAATATGGTGGACACGAGTTAGCTCAAGAATGGATCAGCTATCAATTATTACAAGCAATTGGTGGATCATTCTTATTAATTGCAATTATTATAGCGTTCTTCGCATTCTTCTTATCACTTAGAACACCTAAATCTGATACTGTAGAAGAATTCCCAATCGCACGCTTTATGGATGATGGCGATGCACCACTTGCTTGGGTTGAAAACTGGAGATTACTTATTATCATTACGATTTTCTTAGTCGTAATTGCATACACAGTTCCAGTTTCACAAATCTTCACAGAAAATATTCCAGGATCACCAGGGTTTAAAGCTTGGTAATCAAATACAAAAATAAGCTTAGCAAATTGCTAAGCTTATTTTTTATTACTTACCTTCTGGTTTAATTTGAAGATGTAGTTCATTTAGTTGTCTGTTTGAAACATTTGATGGTGAATCCATCATTAAGTCTTGAGCACTGCTTGTTTTAGGGAATGCGATAACGTCACGAATGTTGTCTGTTTTTGTCAGTAGCATTACGAGACGGTCAAGACCATAAGCTAAGCCACCATGTGGCGGAGCACCATATTTAAATGCTTCGATTAAGAAACCGAACTGATCATGCATTTGTTTTTCTGAGAATCCTAGTGCTTTGAACATTTTCTCTTGTAAGTCTGGGTTAGAGATACGGATAGATCCCCCACCAAGTTCATATCCATTTAAGACGATGTCATAAGCATTTGCTTTTACTTTTTCTGGTGTTGTTTCTAGTAACTCAACATCTTCTTCTTTCGGTGATGTAAATGGATGGTGTGCTGCAACGAAACGTTCTTCGTCTTCATCATATTCAAATAATGGCCAGTCTGTAATCCATACGAAGTTGTATTTATCTTCATCGATTAGGTCTAACTCTTTACCAAGCTTATTTCTTAAGTTACCTAAACTTGCATTTACAACAGATGCTTTGTCAGCGCCGAAGAATACAAGGTCATTTTCGTCAGCCCCAAGAATCTCTTTCAGTTCATTTTGTTTATCTTCACTAAAGAATTTCGCAATTGGGCCAGTGAATGCACCGTCGTTATATTTTAACCATGCAAGACCTTTAGCACCATATAATTTCACGTATTCTTCAAGTGCTTCGATGTCTTTACGTGAATATTTGTCTGCGTTATCTTTTACAACAATTGCTTTAACGATTCCACCGTTTTCAACTGTTGACTTAAATACTTTAAAGTCCACATCTTTACTAAACTCGCTAAGTTCAACAAGTTCCATACCAAAGCGAGTATCTGGTTTATCTACACCGTATTTAAGCATCGCATCGTCATAAGTCATACGAGCAAATGGAATTTCTACATCGATACCTTTAACTTCTTTAAAGACATATTGTAATAATCTTTCGTTCAGATCGATCATATCTTCAACATCAGTAAATGACTTTTCAATATCGACTTGTGTGAATTCTGGTTGACGGTCACGACGTAAGTCTTCGTCACGGAAACATTTAACGATTTGGTAATATCTCTCAAAACCACTTAGCATTAATAATTGTTTATAAATTTGTGGTGATTGAGGTAGTGCATAAAACTCACCGTGATGAATACGTGATGGTACAAGGTAATCTCTCGCACCTTCTGGTGTTGATTTAGATAAAAACGGAGTCTCTACATCAACGAAGAATTCATCATTAAGAAATTCTCGAATTGCTGCAGTTGTTTTGTGACGTGTTCTTAACGTATCTTGTAATTTTTGACGTTTTAAATCAACATAACGATATTTTAGTCTTACGTCTTCACTCACAGTGTCATCCTCAATTTGGAATGGTGGTGTTTCTGCTTTAGATAACACGTTTAGTGAATCTGCGACGACTTCTAATTCACCTGTTTGAATGTTTTCATTTACTGTTGATGGATCACGTTTAACAACTTCACCTGTTACCTCAATCACGTACTCTGAACGAAGTGTATCAGCGATTTCAGTCGCTTCTTTATGGTCTTGGTTAAAGACAACTTGAACGATACCTGAAGCGTCTCTTAAGTCAATAAAGATTAATCCTCCGAGGTCTCGGCGACGTTGGACCCACCCTTTTAATGTCACGGTTTCGTTAAGTTTGTCTAACGTTTCTAATACTAATGTTCTACTCATTACTGAATTGCCTCCTCTAAGTTTTCAAATGAATATGCTACTTCTTCTCCAGTAGACATATTTTTAACATTTACTTTACCTTCTTCTAATTCATTATCACCAATTACAATCGTATATGCAGCATTCTTTCTGTCAGCGTCTCTCATTTGAGCACGCATTCCACGTGCTTTATAGTCCATATCTGCTGTTATACCTTTTTCTCTTAACTGTGATAATAATACACTCGCATAATCACGAGACTCTTCACCCATCGTTACGACATATAAATCTAAAGTGTGTGGATTTAGAATATCAATACCCTCAGCTTCAAGTGCTAATAGTAGTCGTTCAATAGATAGCGCAAATCCAATCCCTGTTTCAGCTGGACCATCTAACATTTCAACTAAGCCATTGTAGCGTCCACCACCCGCGAGTGTTGTAATAGAACCAAAGCCGTCTGCTGTACTCATTAACTCAAATGCTGTATGAGTATAATAATCTAGACCACGAACTAAACTTGGATCTTCGACGTACTTAATACCGATTTTATCGAGTTGAGATTTTACTTTTTCATAGTATTCAAGTGATTCATCGTTTAAATAGTCTGTAATTTTCGGAGCAGTTGACATTAACGGATGATCTTTGTCTGCTTTACAGTCTAAAATTCTCATCGGATTTGTGTCTATTCTTGATTGACAGTCATCACAAAACTCATCGATTCTCGGTCTAAAGTGTTCTTGAAGTGCTTTTTGATATTCCTTACGGCTATCAAAATCTCCAATTGAGTTAATGTGAAGCTCTAGATCTTTTAACCCAAATGATTCATAAAATGCCATAAGCATACTTAAAATTTCTACGTCGATTAACGGATCTTCGACACCGATTGCTTCTACACCAAACTGAACGAACTGTCTGTAACGTCCCTTTTGTTGGCGTTCGTATCTAAACATCGGTTGGTTGTAGAACACTTTAATCGGCTGATTTGGATCACCGTACATTTTATTTTCAATGTAACTACGTACTACTGGTGCAGTACCTTCTGGACGAAGTGTCATGCTTCTGTCACCTTTGTCTTTAAACGTATACATTTCCTTGTTGACGATGTCTGTCGTATCACCAACTGCTCTTACAAATAAATCTGTACTTTCAAAAATTGGTGTTCTAATTTCTTGATAATTGTACTTTTCACATACATTTTTAAGTGTATCTTCAATGTACTGCCACTTATAAGAATCTTTCGGTAAAATATCTTGTGTACCGCGTGGTATTTGTATCATGTATTTCCCTCCATAAAAATATCCCTTATACCATAAAGGTATAAGGGACGATAATATCGTGGTGCCACCCTAATTTAGTAATTACTTACTCTTCATTTTAAAGTATTATATTTTTTAAATAGAAGTGTCTCAAATGTTTAAAAATGCGTTATTTTCACCAAACATAACGTCTCTGTCATTCATTTAAAAACATTATCTTCTATAATTAGTATCTAGTAAATTATAATTTCTTAATACGATATAGTCAATTATTCTTTATCGTCGTACTCAGTTACGTATATTTCAATACCTTCAACAATACCGTAAACGAGCCGGTTTTGATAGTCTTCAGTGTTTAGTAAGTAATCATCCACGTCATTACTTAAAAATCCAAGTTCAACGAGAGTTCCTGGATATTTAATTTGGTCGATGACTTGATAAGGCATTGTCTGAACTCCTTTATTCGGTAATAATGAATGCTCATCTAGCCCTTCGTTAATTGCGGTTGCTAAATCAACTTGACTGTCATGTGCGTAAAATGTTGTAAAACCAGTAGGCTCGTTGGATTCAAAAGCATCACTATGAAGTGATATAAAAATATCACCTTTAGCCTCGCGGTCATCGAGCTCAACGGTTTCATTTCCCGCTCTCGTCATAACAACCTCAGCATTCGACTCTTCTAAAACTTTTTGAAGCTTTTCACCAACACTCATGACAATTGCCGATTCATTTTCTCCATAATAAGACGGCGCCCCGGGATCACTACCACCATGACCAGGGTCTATGACGACTTTAATTCCTTTAAGATCATATTTTTTATCTTTAAAATCGATTGTTATATCTTCGTAATCATTGTGAGGTTCATATGATTTTACAATATATACAAAAGAAAAAATAAATATTAAAGACATTAAAAATATAAATAAAGGTTTTACATATAAATGTTTTTGAGTCTTTAAAAACCATATGATAAAGTTCAAAGTTTTAGATATGAACTTTTTAAATACATTCATTAAACAATCTTACCTTCTTTTGCCTCGTATATCAGGGTAATTGGTCCTGAATTTGTGAGTCTTACATCCATATGCTCACCGAAGAATCCTGTCTTTACGTTCACACCGTGACTTCTTAACTCCTCGTTAAAGTACTCATAAAGTTCTTTTGCGTAATCCCCACTCGCTGCATTTATAAATGATGGACGATTCCCTTTTTTAACGTCCGCATAAAGTGTAAATTGAGACACACTTAATATTTCGCCGCCAACATCTTTTAACGATAAATTAATTTTACCATCCTCATCTTCAAACGTTCTTGCTTTAACAATTTTTTCAGCAAGTTTTTTTGCATCTTCTTTTGTAGAAGTTTCACTTACCCCAACTAAAAGCATAAAACCTTTATTTATTTCGTTAAATAATTCATTTGTCATGACTGATGCGTGACTTACTTTTTGAAGCACTACTTTCAACTAACATTCACCTCACTTAAAGACTCTTTCAACACTATAAATATCTCTTAAGTTTTTAATTTTATGAACAATCTGATTTAAATCTGCTTTAGATTCGACCATGATCGATATATTTACTTTAGCGTGACTATCTGCATTTGTTTGGCCACTAACTTCAGTAATCGGGATTTTCTCACTCGATACTAAGTTGAGTATTTCATTGACTAGTCCGCTTCGATCGAAACCTTTAATTTCCAATATAACTTTATATCTCTGTTTTTCTTCTTTATCTTTTAACCAAGAGACGTCAACCAATCGGTCGGTTTCATTTTTAATATTTGAACAGTCTTTAACATGTACTTTGACGCCGTGACCTTTTGTAATATAACCGACAATATCATCACCAGGCACTGGATTACAACACTTCGCGAGACTTACAAGCATCCCACCAAGTCCTTCAACGATAACTCCAGTATCAGAATGTACCTTTTTATAGTCTTTCGTACGTTCAACTTCAAATACAGGCTCTTTTTCTTGTTGCTTTTTTAAATGATTTGTTAAACGATTAGCGATTTGCTGCGCTGTAACCCCGCCAAATCCAACCATCGCAAACAAGTCATTAATTTCTCTTAAATTATAGCGATCTAAAACGACTTCTACTGATTTTTCATCGAATGCTTCTTCCAATTTGTAACCATTTGACTTAATTTCTTCTTCAACTTGCAAGCGACCTTTTTCAATATTTTGTTCTCGGTCTTGCTTTTTGAAAAATGATCGAATTTTGTTTTTAGAACTTGATGATTTCACTAAATTTAACCAGTCTAAGCTTGGTCCATATGATTGCTTACTTGTTCTAATTTCTACGATATCACCAGTGTTTAACTTAAAATCAATAGGTACTATTTTACCATTTACTTTCGCACCGATCATTTTGTTTCCAACTTCTGAGTGAACAGAATACGCAAAATCTATCGGTACTGCACCTTGAGGTAATTCGACAACGTCGCCATTCGGGGTAAACACATAAATTTTGTCTGAAAGCATATCACTTTTTAATGCTTCCATAAATTCTTCAGCATCTGTATACGATGATTCATTGTCGACAATTTCTTTCACCCAGTTATTCGTTGGTGCCTGAATGTTTTTACCTTCTTTGTATGCCCAATGTGCAGCGACTCCGTGTTCTGCGATTTCATGCATTTCAAATGTACGTATTTGAATTTCTAATGGGTCCCCGTTAGGTCCGACAACGGTCGTATGCAGTGATTGATACATATTTTGTTTTGGCATCGCGATGTAGTCTTTAAATCGTCCTGGGACTGGCTTCCAAATCGTATGGATAATCCCTAGTACCGCATAACAATCTCTTATATCGTTTACGAGTACACGAACCGCGAGTAAGTCAAAGATTTGATCGAACTCTTTATGTTGATCACTCATCTTTCTATAAATACTATAAATATGTTTTGCACGACCTGAAAGTTGGTGTTCAATGTGAGATTTATTAAGCTCTGTTTCGATATCCTCAATCGCCTTATTAATGATAACTTCTCGTTCACTACGCTTCTTTTTCATATAACTGACAATTCTAAAGTAACTACTCGGATCAATATAACGAAGCGCGATATCTTCAAGTTCCCATTTTATACTAGATATACCGAGTCGGTTTGCGATTGGTGCGTAAATTTCTAACGTTTCTGTAGAAATTCGAACTTGCTTTTCTTCAGGCATTGCTTTTAACGTACGCATATTATGTAAGCGGTCGGCGAGTTTCACTAAAATAACTCGAATATCTTTTGCGATCGCAACGAACAGTTTTCGATGGTTTTCTGCTTGTTGTTCTTTTAACGAACGATACTTAACTTTTTCTAACTTAGTGACTCCATCTACAATCACTGCGACCTCTTCATTGAACATTTCAATTAAGTCTTCATGAGTATATTCAGTATCTTCAACAACGTCGTGTAAAAATCCAGCAACAATCGTCGGCATATCTAACTTTAACTCTGCTAAAATTCCAGCAACTTGTACTGGATGTAAAATATAAGGTAAGCCATTTTTTCTAAATTGACCTTCATGCGCTTTTTCTGCAAGATCATAAGCACGCTTTACGGTATTTAGTTCATCATCATTCATATATTTTCCGCATAAGTTAAAGACGTCTTTTGCAATATATGGATATTCTTTATTACTCATGATCTCACTCCTTAAAACTAAATATTATACAAAAGTGCCTGATTGCTCAGGCACTTATTTTTATTCGTTGTATTCTAACAGTGAAATAAAGTCATAATCTTTAATCTTATCGCGTCCATTTAAGTAATTTAATTCAATTAAGAACGCTAGTCCGACAACTTCACCGCCAAGTTTTTCTACAAGATGAATCGCTGCTTCAATCGTACCACCAGTCGCAAGTAAATCATCGGTAATTAATACACGCTGACCAGGTTTGATTGCATCTTTATGAATTTCTAAAGTATTTTTACCATACTCTAAGTCGTATTCATAAGAAATCGTTTCTCTCGGTAGTTTGTTTGGCTTACGAACAGGTGCAAATCCAATACCGAGTCTATATGCAACTGGGCATCCGATAATAAAACCTCTCGCCTCTGGGCCGACGATAATATCTACATCTTTATCTTCAGCGAATTTGGCAATTTGATCGACTGCGTAACCAAACGCTTCTCCGTTGTCCATAATTGTAGTTATATCTTTAAATTGGACCCCTTCTTTTGGCCAATTTTCAACTTCTGAAACGTATTCTCGTAAATTCATTTAATCTTCTCGCACCTTTTCATTTAATATTTATATTTTATCATAACTTAGTAAAGTCTACATAGTTTTATTCATTAATTAATTTTTCAATATATGTTTTTAACTCTGGTCGTGACGTCATTTTTAATTGTGTTTCAGAGTTTAATTTTTCCTTTAATTGCTTAAAATACTCTGACTCTATGACAACAAGATCTTCTGTATTTTCTTCATCGAAAAATATAACACCGTTTTGGACTGAAATTCTATTTAAATCTTCTAGCGTATTTGTCACTTTCACGAGCATTTGCATAGTTATATTATGTTTTTTCGCGAGTTGGGGTGCGAACTTTTTTAAGTCAATCGCACCATTTTCTGCATGGATAATTGTATTATATACTCTTTCAATCGTTTGTACTTTAGGAATCCCACTAAAAAATAAGTTGTCTTTGTCATCAAAGATCGCAATTAACTTTGAAGGTTTCAATTCTTTTAACGTTGTTTCAAAGTTATTCATTGAAATTGGCAAGTCTCTTAATACAACTTGTGACACATTATAAGGAATTGTCTCACCGTAATGATAATAATTACTCCCTAGTTTTTCTTTATCTTCAGCGACAAAGAAAATATCTGTATCTTTATTAATTATAGAAAAGTTTTGATTATTTTTAGAACGCATATCAAATAACTGCATATCTTTAATTTCAGCATCTTCTAAAACGAGTTGAACTTTTTTAATTCCATTGAACTCATTAATACCGAGTCTTCCAATCGTATAGATTTTTTCACCAATTGACGTTTCATTAAATAAATATCCAAAGTTAAAACCAATCACTTCAAAACTATAGTCTTTTAAAGTCATCTTTAAATGTTTACTATCCACACCGATCTGACGGATTGTTTCGATAGTAGAATTACTTACCATCACTGTCGGTACTAAAAATCCATGTCCAAAAGGACGTAATTCATTTAATTCTTCAAGATCTTTAATAGTTATATTCGGATTTGTGATTTTAAAATCAATATCTTTTGTCGGTTTTAATTTTGAATATGATTGATTCATTAGTGTCGTTAATTCTACTTTAAAATCTTCAACTAAGGATTCATCAACCTTAATACCAAATGCTTGGTTATGCCCATTTGCGTTATGTTCAGTGTTTAACTCTCGGAGAATTTTTAATAACTCAATTGTATTAATCGAGCGCGCAGACCCAGTATAAACGTCTTGGTCTTTCGTTAGAAGAATTGCCGGTACCCCGTAATTTTCAACAATTCTAGACGCGACAATACCTAGTATCCCTGGATGCCAATTCTCACTATATAGTACTTGAATTTTGTCATCACTATTTACTAGTTGTTCAGCTTCAATATATGTTTCATCGACCATATCTTTTCTCGCATCATTTAACATTTCAATATCAGCCGCTAACTCTGACGCTTCTTCAGAAATCTCGTTTAATAGTAAGTACACTGCAAGACTTGCTTCGTCAATACGTCCAGTTGCGTTTAATCTCGGTGCAATCGTAAAGCCGACAGTTTCTTCATCGACTTCTTGAAGTCGCCCCGCTTCTTTTAAAAGTGCTTTTATACCTGTGTTCATGTTATTATTCATTGATTTTAAACCGTTTATAGTGAAATATTTATTTTCATCAAACATAGGCACCATGTCTGCAACAGTACCAATCATCACAAGTTGCATATA
Source organism: Candidatus Nosocomiicoccus stercorigallinarum (assembly GCA_019119225.1). Lineage (GTDB taxonomy): Bacteria > Bacillota > Bacilli > Staphylococcales > Salinicoccaceae > Nosocomiicoccus > Nosocomiicoccus stercorigallinarum. Next base: position 14,316 of record DWXM01000088.1, on the reverse strand, counting down.
TTCTTCTTCGTCTAATTCAAGTGCTTCAATTAATTTATACGTAATTCCAACACCTGCTAAATATTTACACGGATAGTCCCCCTCTGGATGATTTGGGTGAATAATAATCGCATCCGGCAGTTCTTCAGTAAATTCGTGATGGTCGACAATAATGACGTCAATATCGTTCTTTTTTAAAAGCTCCACTTCTTTAATCGCCGAGACACCATTATCGACCGTAATTACTAGGTCAAAATTTCCAACGACTTCATTTTCAAGAAAGTTATAATCTAGTCCATACCCTTGTTCAATACGATTTGGGATGAAGAACTGAATAGACTCACTTTTTTTCTTTAACGCTTGATAAAGAATTGTCGTACTTGTTATACCATCTGCGTCATAGTCACCATAAATTAATATCCGGCTATTATTTTCAAGATGTTTTAAAATTAAATTTGTAGCTATATCGATATTATAAATTAAAGAAAAATCGTGGGTGCTCGGATTTAAAATCTTTTCTAAATCATCTTCAGTCGTAAATCCACGATTTTCCAATAATGTTTTATTTATGTCCGATAAATTATATCGTTTAATTAGGTCTTCATTAATTTCATCAGAAGATTCTCTCATCATCCAATGATACGTTGATTGATACATAAATATCATCCTTTAAAAAACGTCTAGGCAAAAGCCTAGACGTTTATTTTATACTAATACTTTATCTTTATTATTACGTTTTTCTTCGTATACAACAAGTGTACCACCATTTTTACGAAGTTGTTTTTTCTTAAGTACGCCCCATAGCTGGATCGCAATAAATAGTGAAGAATATACCCCACTAATTAAACCGACAAGTAACGCTACAGAGAATGTAAATATTGATTCGCTTCCCATAAATACGAGGAAAACGACAACGATAATTACTGTAAGTACCGTGTTTAATGAACGTGTCATCGTCTGTCTTAATGACGTATTGATGAGACGATTAATATCCGCTTCAGAGCGATAAATTTTCATCTTTTTATTATTCTCACGAATACGGTCGAGTGTAACAATTGTATCGTTAATTGAGTAACCAACAATCGTTAAAACTGCCGCGATAAACGTAATATCAATTTCTAATCTAAAGAGTGAGAATACCGCAATCATTATAAATACGTCATGAATTAAAGCAATTACTGCTGGTAGTCCCATGCGCCATTCAAATCGAATGGAGACGTAAATAATAATCGCAACAGATGCAATTAGTAACGCTTTGATTGCATTTTTAACGAGTTCTTGTCCAACGACTGGACTTACTGTACTCGTCATCGGTGTCTCACCATATTTTTCTTCAAAGAATTGTTGAAGTTCTGCGATTTGATCTTTGTTTAAATCTTTAGAATATCTCGCAACGACAGTATTGCCACCAGACTTTGTTAAACTTTCAGGTTCTAGTTTTAAAGTCGTAAGGTCTTCACGAACAGATTCTTCTGTTGTACTATCTTCAACTACAATATCTGCACGTGTACCACTCGTAAAGTCGATACCTAAATTTAATTTAAAGATTGATAAAATAATCGCACCGACTAAAATTATAACTCCACTTAATAAGAAAAACTTTTTCGCATGTTCAGCAAAGTTTAGACGATCCCAAACTGTTTGTAAATCTTGAACATTTACGCCTTCACGAATGTTATGAATGTGTTTTTTATTTAATCCGAATAATCCTGGCTTATTATCTAACCAACCGGAGCTAACAAGTAATCTCATAAGTACACGTGTTAAGAATACAGCTGTAACGAAACTCATTAAAATAGATAATAGAAGCATCGTCGCGAATCCTTTAACACTTGACGTACCGAAGATAAATAAAATAATCGCTGCAATTAACGTCGTTAAGTTGGCATCAATAATCGTCCATAACGAGCTACTTGCACCTTTTTTGTACGCTTCTTTAATACTTCGCCCAATTCTAATTTCTTCTTTAACTCTTTCGTACAGTATAATATTGGCGTCTACTGCCATTCCGACCCCTAAAATAAGTGCCGCGATACCTGGAAGTGTCAGTACCCCACTAATTAAGTTAAACATAACAAGTGTTAAGTAAACGTACACAACAAGTGTTAGTGATGCGATTAATCCAGGAACTCTATAAAACACTAACATGTATAGTAGTACGATTATGACACCAATCGCACCCGCTTTAACTGTCTTATCGAGTGCTTCTTCACCAAACTGTGCACCAACACTCGTAGAGAAAATCTCATCGAGCTTCACTGGTAGTGCACCAGAGTTAAGAAGTGCTGCGATATTTTGAGCGCGTTGTAAGCCGTCATTATCACTAAACCCACCAGAAATCATAACTTCTGTAGAGTTAATTGGCTGATCTACAGTTGCTGCAGAAATGTATTTTGGATCGTCTGATTGCATTTCTTTTTCAAATGAATCAACACCTTCTTCAAAATCCATCCAAATAACTAACAAGTTTGTACCTTGCGGCATTTCTGATACTTCTTTAGTAATTTCATTAAACTTACTTGCGTCTTTAAGTTTTAACGAAACTATCGGCTGGTTTAAATCGTCATATCCTTGACTTGCCCCGCCTTGAACTAAATCTTTACCAGATAGTAAAACGTTGTCGTTTACGTCACGGATAGTCAGTTCAGCTTGAGTTGAAAGTAATTCTCTTGCTTCTTTTTGATCTTCAACTCCAGCGAGTTGTACTCGAATTCTATTCCCTTCTTCAATTTGAATATTCGGTTCAGAAACACCGAGTACGTTTACACGTGAATCTAATGTAGAAGCAGTTGCTTCAACATCTTTTTGGTCGATTTTATCGTCTTTTTCTAATGGTTCAACTTGATACAGTACTTCAAATCCACCTTGAAGATCTAGCCCTAAATTAACATCTTTAACGACGTCTTTATAAGTCAGACCGATGACTGTACCAAGCAGTACAACGATAAGTGCTAAGCTTAAAATTCTACTTGGTTTCTTTTTCACAATGTCACCCTTTACATAGTATGTATAAGACTATATTAATTATAACGATTATTATGTCAAAACTAAATAAAAATAAAAAAAGTCGACAATCGTCGACTTTTATTTGCTTACAACTTGATGTAAAGCTCTACGTTCAAAACGTAAAGTAGTATTTTCATCGACCTTTAAGTACATGTAGTTCGCATCGAATGATTCTACTTCACCAGTGAGCCCACCGATTGTAACGACTTCGTCACCTTTTTCTAGACCTGCTTGCATTTCATTCATTTGTTTTTGTCGCTTTTGTGCTGGTCGAATCATTAAGAAATACATGATTGCAAAGATCGCTATAAACGGAAATAAAACACCTAAAATGTCCATATAACCCCTCCTTTAAAAGTTTTTTGGATTTTCTTTATTTAATCCATATTTTTCAAAGAAAAATTCTTTAAAGTCTAATAAACTATCATTTAAAATAGCTTGTCTGACGTCACTCATCAAGTTTAACAGAAAATATAAGTTATGGTAAGTTGTAAGACGCGCACCTAAAATTTCGTTTGTTTTAAAAAGATGCCTAATGTATGCACGTGAATAATTTTGACACGTATAACAGTCACAATTTTTATCTAACGGACCAAAATCACGACTATATTTATGGTTTTTCACAACAACGCGTCCCTCACTCGTCATCGTTGTTCCGTTACGTGCAATTCTTGTCGGTAACACACAGTCAAACATGTCCACACCTCGAATTACACCTTCAATTAACGCATCCGGAGAACCAACACCCATTAAATATCTCGGCTTATCAAATGGTAAAAGTGGTACTGTTTCTTCTAGCATTTCATACATTAAAGGTTTTGGTTCACCGACAGATAACCCACCAATTGAATATCCCGGGAAGTCTAAAGATGTTATTTCTCTCGCACTTTGTTTACGTAAGTCACTGTATTCGCCGCCTTGAACGATACCAAATAACGCTTGGTGTTTATCATTACCAGACTTTATGTGATGATTTAACCCTCTTTCTGCCCAGCGTGTCGTACGTTCTAATGAGTCTTTTACGTATTCACGACTCGCAGGGATCGGCGCGCATTCGTCAAACGACATAATAATATCAGCACCTAAGTCGTGCTGAATATCCATTGATTTTTCAGGTGTTAAAAATAATTTCGAGCCGTCTAAATGACTTCTAAAATGAACACCTTCTTCTTCAATTTTACGCATATTTGAAAGACTAAATACTTGGAAGCCACCAGAGTCTGTTAAAATCGGTTTCTCCCAGTTCATAAATTTATGTAGTCCACCCGCTTCACGTACTAAGTCACTTCCTGGTCGTAGCCATAAGTGATATGTGTTCGATAAAATAATCTGACTACCGATTTCGATTAATTCTTCACGAGACATTCCTTTTACTGTAGCAAGTGTCCCAACCGGCATAAAAACAGGTGTCTCGATTATTCCGTGTGGCGTGTGAAGACGCCCAGCACGTGCACCTGATTGTTTACACGTATGGACGTGTTCATAACGTATTGTCATAATTTCACCTCTAAATAATTAACATCGCATCTCCAAAACTAAAGAAGCGATAATTGTTCTGAATCGCATGATTATATGCGCTTAAAATATTTTCACGTGTAGAAAACGTACTTACAAGCATTAATAACGTAGATTTTGGTAAATGAAAGTTCGTAATTAAACCGTCAACAGATAAAATCTCTTGCCCTGGATAAATAAAGATATTGGTCCAGTCACTCGTTGCAGTAAAACTTTCATACTTTCTAAAGTTCGCTTCTAACGTACGCGTTGACGTTGTACCAACACTAATAATTCTATCGCCATTTTCTTTTGCTTCATTTAAACGTTGTGCTGCACTTTTTTCTATAGAGTAAAACTCACTATGCATATCGTGTTCTTCAATATTATCTACAGCAACTGGTCGAAATGTTCCCAGTCCGACATGAAGCGTAATATAGACAATATCAACACCTTTAGCTTCGATTCTTTCTAAAAGCTCTGTTGTAAAATGAAGTCCCGCAGTCGGTGCAGCAGCACTTCCACTATGTTTAGAAAACACCGTTTGATATCTTTCTTTATCGTCTAATTGTTCTCTAATGTACGGTGGAAGAGGCATTTCACCTAAACCATCTAATACCTCTTCTAAAATACCATCATAATTTAATTTTACGATAAAAATACCGTTATCATGCTTTTCTACTGCAGTTGCTGTTAACTCGCCATCTCCAAATACGATTTCAGTACCAACGTGTACTCGTCTCGCTGGTTTAATTAGTACTTTATAGCCGTCAGTTTCAGGGTTTAACAACAACATTTCAACGTGACCACCACTGTCTTTTTTATGACCGTGGAGTCTCGCTGGTAATACGCGTGTATTATTTAAAACGAGAACGTCTCCTTCTTTTAAATACTCTAAAATATTATGAAAGTGACGATCCTCTACCTCGCCCGTTTTTTTATCCATCACAAGTAGTTTTGAATCTGAACGATTTTTTAATGGATGTTGTGCAATTAAAGATTCGGGCAGGTCAAAATCAAAGTCTGTTAGTTTCATTACTCATTATCCTCTATATTTTTATGTCTTTTAAAATAATCATAACTTTTCGCAGTGGCTTCACGACCTCTAGGCGTGCGTTGTAAAAATCCACGTTGAATTAAATATGGTTCGTATACGTCAAGAAGTGTCACCACTTCTTCACCAATTGATACTGCGACTGTTTCTAGTCCAACAGGTCCACCACCATACGTATCAATAATCGTCGTCATTACTTTATGATCAATCGGATCTAATCCTTCTTCATCAACCTCTAATACATTTAACGCGTCGTTTGTCGTCTCTAAAGAAATAGAAGTTTCATTTTTCACCATAGAAAAGTCTCGAACGCGTCTTAGTAAACGGTTCGCAATACGCGGTGTCCCTCGACTTCTTCTCGCGAGTTCAAATGCTGAATTTTTATCGATCTCGACGTCAAAAATATCCGCTGTACGTTCAACGATTGTCTGGAGTGCTTCATTTGTATAATATTCAAGTCGTAACTGAATACCAAAGCGGTCACGTAACGGTGCAGATAAACTTCCGAATCTAGTCGTTGCCCCAACTAATGTAAACGGTGGTAAGTCGATTCGAATACTTCTTGCTTCTTCACCTTGGCCGATGACAACGTCAATAAAATAATCTTCCATTGCTGAATATAAAATCTCTTCAACCATACGTGGTAATCGGTGAATTTCATCGATAAATAAAACATCTCCAGGTTCTAAACTCGATAAAATCGCAGCTAAATCTCCAGCTCTTTCAATTGCAGGCCCAGCTGTTGTACGAATGTTAACGTTCATTTCGTGAGCGATAATATTTGAAAGCGTCGTTTTACCAAGACCAGGAGGGCCATGTAAAATAACATGATCGAGTGGTTCTTCACGCATTTTTGCTGCGTCGATAAAAATACGCAAATTTCTTTTAATCGCGTCTTGACCGATATATTGTGATAGATATAACGGTCGTAACGATAACTCTTCTTGTGCTTCTCCTTCAATTAAACTCTCATCTAAAATTCTATCGTCCATCATAAATCGTCTCCAGTTCTATTCAACGATATATCTTAAGCTTAACTTCACTGCATCTTCCACACTGTTTAATTCTTTATTTGATAAGTACTTTTCAAGTGCTTTTAACTCTCTCTTACTATATCCAAGTGCTTTTAATGTTTCTAATGCTTCTTCAATAATGACGTCGTTTGTCTTACTCTTCATCTCTACTTTAACATCTTCAAATGTCGGATCGAGTTTACCTTTTAAATCTAAAATAATTTGTCGAGACGTCTTTTTACCAATACCTGGGAATTTTTGTAAATATTTTTCATCTTCATTTTCGATTGCACTGACAACCTCATTTGGCGTAGAAGTCGCGAGAATTGCTAACGCACTTTTTGGACCAATTCCAGTCACTTTTAATAGTGATTGAAACATTTCTTTTTCTTTTAAATCATTAAATCCATAAAGCGTTAAACTATCTTCACGTACGACTTGTTCTAAAAAGATTTTCTTTTCGTTATTTAAATCTTTTTCAAAACGATACGGATTCGGTACGATAATTAAATACCCTATGCCATATGATTCTACAATAATATGATTCGGATGGATTTCTGTTAGCATCCCTTTTAAATATTGATACATGTCTTCACCTATTCAATAAATTCAAATTCGAAGTCCTTAATTCTTACAATATCACCAGACTGTATGCCTTTTTCTCTTAACGCATCATCAATTCCCATCGATCTCATTTGTCGAGCAAATCTTCTGACTGCTGCGTCACGTGAAAAGTCTGTACGCATAAATAGAGTTTCAATTTCGTCACCATGAATTTCAAATTTTCCGTCCATACCACGCTTAATTTCAAATGGACGTTCTTGTTTTTCATGACGATAAACAACTCTAACATCTTTGTCGACTTCAACCTCTTCTTCTTCAGGCACGTAATTTTCAAGTGCGTCGATAATTGCGTAATTTAATTCATTAATTCCGTCACCTGTAACCGCAGAAATCTCTATAATTTTAGAGTCGGTCTCAACTTCACGTTTAAAACGTTCGATATTTTCTCTATTCTCTAACAATTCGATTTTATTTAAAGCAATAATTTCCGGTCGATTTAATAGTTTCTCATTATATTCTTTTAACTCTTTACGGATAATTTGGTAGTCTTCGACGGCATCTCTATATTCTGTTTCCGCAATATCAATGACGTGAACGAGTACTTTCGTACGCTCCACGTGGCGTAAAAATTGAATTCCGAGTCCAGTACCTTCTGCAGCACCTTCAATTAAACCTGGTAGATCTGCCATTACAAATGACTTATCTCCTTGAATTACAACACCTAGGTTAGGTTGTATTGTCGTAAACGGATACGATGCGATTTTTGGAGTCGCTCGGGAGACTCGGCTTAATAATGTAGATTTCCCGACACTCGGAAATCCGATTAATCCGACGTCTGCCATTAACTTTAATTCTAACACGACATTTAATTCTTCTCCGGGCTCTCCGCCTTCAGCATAGTCAGGTGCGGTATTTCTACTTGAAACGAATCGAGAGTTACCTCTACCTCCCCGGCCACCTTTAGCGATCACTGCTTGTTGGCCGTGTTCAACTAAATCTGCAATTACTTCGTCTGTTTCTTCATTTTTAACAACTGTGCCTGGGGGTACTTTTAAAATCATCGGTGAACGGCTTTTACCATGCTTATTTGAATTCATACCAGCTTCACCATGTTCAGCTTTAAAATGACGCTGATATTTAAAGTCCATTAACGTATTTAATCCTTCGTCAACTTCCATTACGATGTCCGCACCGTTACCACCATCTCCACCAGCAGGTCCTCCCATCGGCTCGTATTTTTCTCTTCTATACGCAACTATACCATTACCGCCGTTGCCTGCTCTTAAATATATCTTTGCATAATCTGCAAACATACCGACACCTCCATTTCTATCTATTATACATAAAATTCATTCATAAAAAAAAGCATCAGCAAGAGCTGATGCTAAGTTTATTATTAAGCTTCGTAAACAGATACGCGTTTTTTGTTACGTCCAACACGTTCAAACTTTACTACTCCATCTACTTTAGCAAATAACGTATCGTCTCCACCTTTACCAACGTTTACACCTGGGTGAATCTTCGTACCGCGTTGACGGAAGATGATTGATCCACCTGTAACGAATTGGCCATCTTGACGTTTAGCACCAAGACGTTTAGCGTGAGAGTCACGACCGTTTCTAGTAGAACCTACACCTTTTTTAGATGCAAAAAATTGTAAGTCTAATGTTAATTTAAACATTCAGTCCACCTCACTTTTAGTTACCTTAATATAGTCTTTATACGATTCTTCAATAGTTTCTAGTGAAATAATCATCGTTTTAAGTATTAGATTCACGGTCTCATCGTATTCTTTAATTTCTAAATAGAAATACCCACCGTCGTTATCGATATCTAATACCGGTTCGTTATTTGTCAATTGAAATATTGAGTTTGTTGCACCAAATACAACACTAGACGCACCAGCACATACGATATCTTGACCATGTGCTGCAAAGTCAGCATGACCAGACATTTCTATACTGTTGACTACGTCATCTTTCAAATTGACTTCAACATGAACCATTACGCATCAATCTTTTCGATTGTAACTTTAGTGAATGGTTGACGATGACCTTGTTTACGTAAGTAGTTCTTTCTACGTTTGAACTTGATTACGTCGATTTTCTTACCGCGACCTTGTTTTTCAACTTTACCTGATACTGTTGCACCTTCAACTACTGGAGCACCAACTTTAACGTTATCTCCACCAACTAAAAGTACACGATCAAAAGTCACAGTGTCACCTTCTTCAGCATCAAGCTTTTCAATGAAGATTGTTTGACCTTCTTCTACTTTAACTTGTTTACCGCCTGTTTCGATGATAGCAAACATACTTTACACCTCCTGAATAATAAGACACGCCATGTAGGTGGATTAAAAATCACTTTAACCTATTCTGAGCGGTTGATGTTTACAAATTCATCAACTTCTAAAGTATACACTTCGCACATTTAAGAGTCAATCATTTTATGACTGTTTTACAAATACATTTTTTCTAATCTTTCTAAGTACTAAAACGACAAATAATAATGGAATATAAAGTAACGCATTAAGTAATAAGCTCGGTACCCCTCTTAATGCGATATAGTCGAATACTGGTAAATTTGTAAAATTAATTAATTTGTAAATACCATATATATAGAAGTCAAATAAAAATGTGTTTACAATCACGACGAAAAATAGTCCGACCTGATCTCGGTAAAACACTCTAAACGCGGTATGCATAAAAATAATAAATGCAACAAATCCAAATAAATGAATGCCATATACCGTACCAATATATACGTCGAGTAATATTCCAAATACGATACTAAAAAACATCCCATACGATAGTCCAAAATATATCGATACTAAAAGTAACATCATAAAAAGAAGTTTCGGTACAAAGTACACTTCAGTACCAAATAACGTAAACGGACTAAAATTCGCAAAGCTAAAGTCAATAAACATCATAATAAAAAACGTGATAAATAATAATATTGAACGCATTATTTAGCATCCTCAGTTGTTTTAGGGTCTTGTTTAATGACAAAAATCATATCTAAATCATTAGTGTCACTTTCCATTTTTACGTTTGCGTTTTGACTTAAGCCATAACTATCATTTTCAGTATCAACAACTTCACCAACGATGATTCCTTCAGGAAAAATACTCGTTAACCCTGACGTATATACTTTAGATCCTTCTTTAATTTTACCATCATTGACAATATTACCAACGACTAACGTGTTCGTTTCTTCATCGTAATTTTCAATCGTGCCGTAATGCTTTTTATCGCCATTATGAATTTCAACAGAAATGTTTTTCTTCGCTGAATCTGTCGTAATAAGTTCTACAAAACTTGAATTACCATTCGCACGTTTCACAACACCGATTAAACCTTTTGGTGTTGTCACAGCCATACCTTCACTAATACCATCTTTCGTTCCTTTATCAATCGTAAAACTATTTAACCACTGATCTGGTGAACGAGATATAACTCTTGCGTTAATTGTTTCATAGTCGAGTTTAGAAGAGACATCTAACGCTTCTTTTAACTTATTATTCTCTTCTTCAAGACGTTTAACATCTGCTTCAAGCTGAGGTAACATATCAAGTTTTGCCTCAAGTTCTTTTTCTTTTTTAGAAGGACCAAATATACTACCAATTACATTAAAAGGCCCACCAATCGCTTTTTGAGAAGACGCAACAGAATCACCGACAAACATTTCAGCTTTCGTCGTATATGTACGATCTGAAACAGAAAATCCAATCATTAATATAAGGAGGATTACTGAAAATATAATCAAAATCATTCTGTTTTTACTAAAAAAATTCAAAGCCTCCACCTCCATAATCATTAGTTATTTTAACATATCTCTATCTACATATATATAAGCAATAATTCTATCTCGTATAAAGATAAATAGATATAGCTTTATAATATTTTTAATGATATCTTTAATGAGTAATGTTCAATAAAATTTTTAAAGGGTGGATAATATGAACAAAAAATTTTACACTTTATTAACAAGTTCTGCAATGCTAGTACTACTTGCAGCATGTAGTGGTGGTGAAACAACAGAACAAGAAGATGATATTAATGAAGAAGCTGTAACAACAAATGAATCAGATTCAAATGATGAAGATTCTTCAAGCAACAATGAACCAAATGTTAATCAAGATGAAAAATCAGATGTAAAAGACACAGGTTCACGTACACAACCACTTAAACTTGGTGATACAGCAAAAATAAAAGTTTTAACTTATAACGACGATGGCGATGAAGTGACTGGTGTTGCTGAAATTAAAGTCGATAATGTTGTTCGTGGTCAAGAAGCTCTAGAACTAATGCAGGATGAATACTCTTCTTACGAAGAATATGATGACGAAGATTTTGAATGGGTAGTATTCGAACTTGATTATAAGTTAGCATCTTTAGAAGATGAAGATTATGAATTTTGGGCATCAGATGATGTTTTAATTTACGATGAAGAAGGGTCTGGCGCACCTAGTGAATTCGCAACAATCCCAAACGAATTTGAATCTAAAGAAATCTTTAGCGGTGGTAGTAATAGTGGTAAAGTTGCTAGACCTGCTCCTAAAGATAAACCATTCCTAATCAAATTTGATGATGGTGTTAGTGAAGCAGCTTGGTTTAAAGTAGATTAAATAGCATTTATTTTATAAACTTTATATTTTCTATAAATAAACCCCTCATTAAGATGGCAACTTAATGAGGGGTTTTGTAGACATTCTTAGTCTACGATTAACAGATAATAATATGATATCTAGCACTTCGGTGCTACCGGTGAGTGACATCTGCTTAGCACTGTCGTTCTCTATGTCTTACTATATTCTCATTATATTTTAATTTACTTGAAAATGCAAGGTCGTTTCTGAATTTTCTTAGTGTAGTCATTACTTTTACATAAGTTTTCATGTTAACATGTATAATGGAATGATGAACGGAGGTTAAGCATGACACTAAAAACTTTTATCATTGTACTTATGATTATTCAAATTTACTTTGCTTATCATGCTTTCCAATTTAAAAAGAAAGAAAAACCTAAAGTAAATGTACAAGATAATAAAACAGAAATTAACGGGCAAGAAGTGAATGCCAAAGTTTACTCATACGTTATGAAGTTAGGTCCACAAATGAAAAGACACTTTAATAATGTGTGGTTAATATTATTTTTCTTTATCATCGGATCTATTGCGGTCGCTCCGAGTATGGATGGTTACAATCGATACGGTGGCAACTTAACATTTGTAATTCCAAACTTAATATTATTTGGACTTATAATATCAGTCATTACTATAATAATGAACGTCTTGTTAAAAGACTACATGATTGCCGGAACCGCATTATTTAACGCAATTGCAATGTACATTGCATATTTCCAAATGAATTTAACAATGAATATGGATGGATTCACAGAGTTCTTTTTAATACTTGTTTTAGTCTATAATACTAACAAGATGATAAAACTACACAGTGGCACGTATCCATTCTTTACATGGACGATGATCAATCACCTCATTGCTTCAACGTTAGTGCTATTACTAATGTAAAATACCCCCCTAAAGTTTAATTCTCGAAACTCTAGGGGATTTTTTTACTCTATTTCCTTTTCCATATTTCAAAAGTATGTGGATGCTTGTTCTTTTCATCTACTTTACCGTCAAAAGACTTTTCAAGTTCAAATTCATTGTAATCAAAGTCATTAGGAAAATATACGTTACCATCGAATTCGTCATGAATTACTGTACGGTATAAATAATCAACATCATCTTCAAACATTTTAAATAATGATACACCGCCGATAATATAAAAGTCTTCAGCGTATTTTTCATATAACTCTAAAATCTCTTCTTTACTATTAACAACAATCGCACCAGGTGCTTCATAATCTTGATTATGAGTTAACACAATATTGCGTCGGCCTTTTAACGGACGATTCGGTATTGACTCATAAGTCGCGCGGCCCATGACAACGTCTCCTTGCATCGTTACTTCTTTAAAAAACTTTACATCTGCAGGAAGACTCCACGGTAGTTTGTCTCCTTTACCAATTAAGCCATTTTCATCTTCAGCATATACATAAGCAAGCATAGAGTCACCTCATTCTATGTTTTTGTACTCTTATACCCTCTTATTCAAAAATTAAAAACAAGTGCTTTTTTAGTTATGAATGTTAATTTAAGTCCATCCACTCATCTTTTAACATCCCATAAACCACATGGTCGACGTAGTGATCATATAACCACTGGACTTGTCTTAAAATTCCCTCTTCAGTAAATCCGAGTCTTTCAGGAATTTTACGACTTTTTAAATTTTCAGTTGCAGCTCTTATTTCTATCTTATTTAAGTGAAACTCTGTAAAACCAATATTCATTAATGCTCGAACAACTTTTGTCATAATACTTTTTTCTTGAAACTCCTCACCAAGAAAATAACCGATTTGACCAATACGGCTTGACCAGTCAAATGAGTTAAAACTCGCAATGCCAGCGACTTTACCTTTAAAAATAATTGCTGTAACTAAACTCTTATTATCTACATAATCTTGCATAGAATTTTCTATAAATTTTTTAGTATCAGATACTTCACGTATATAAGTTGGCCATGGTAACCATTTTTTTAAATAGTCACGTGATTTAACAGTTAACTGAAATATGTCCTCTGCATCATTTCTATCTACTAATTTTAAAGAAATCTCATCATCGATTTTATAAGTAAACAAACAATCACCCACTCACTTTTATATGATTATCTCATAAGTGAGTGGGTGATTGCTTAAAATTTTAATTACTCGTTTTCAATAATCTTAAACTGTTTAATGTGACGAGTAATGTTGCACCAATATCAGAGAATATTGCGATCCATAGAGTTAACCATCCTGGGATGATTAATAAAAGTGCAATTAATTTAACGACTAATGAAAAAGTAATATTTTGTTTTATAATTGTGAGTGCTTTACGGCTTAGTTTAATCGTGTATGGTAATTGTCTTAAGTCATCTGACATTAAAGCAATATCAGCAGTTTCTAGAGCGGTATCAGTTCCAGCACCACCCATTGCGACCCCGATAGTAGAAGCGGCAAGTGCAGGTGCATCGTTTACACCGTCTCCGACCATTCCGACACTTTTATCGTTTTTACGGAGTTCATTAATGAATTTTAATTTATCTTCAGGAAGTAAATCTGCTTGAATGTCTGAAACACCGATTTGTTGTCCGAT
>DWXM01000016.1 GCA_019119225.1 Candidatus Nosocomiicoccus stercorigallinarum | reverse complement strand
GCAGAAAGTCTAATAGATTGTGTACATATTCCGGAGAGCTTTAAAGAAACATTGCGTGCAAGACTCCGTGGTGAAGAAGAAAGCCAAATGAGAAGGTTGTATGGTCCAAATATAAATGCATAAGTTAGTCGAACAAAGCAAATGAAATTTTAAACATACTGAAATAAAGTGGTAAATGACATTTTACTGACTTGACCAAATTCAAAATATATGTTTTATAATAGGACTGTTGCAAATTTTTAAAAGGAGTGAATGTATTGGCCAAAGAAAAAAGTAAAATGACGAACGTATTTAAAGTTGGTGCAGCAGTTGTACTTCTACTTGTTATTGTCGGTGCGATATTCCCTGAAGAATTCGGTAATGTTGCAGGAAGTATTTCTAGCTGGATTTCAGTGCATGTCGGATGGTATTACATGATTATCACGACAGCATTTGTATTTTTCTCAGTATTCTTATTACTGAGTCCAATCGGTAAATTAAAACTCGGTCAACCTGATGAGAAACCAGAATTCAATACTTTCTCATGGCTTGCGATGTTATTTAGTGCAGGTATGGGTATTGGTTTAGTGTTCTGGGGTGCATCTGAACCGATGAGTCACATGATGAACCCAGCAGCTGGTGAAGGTGGAGCGGATCAAGCACTAGAAGCGATGCGCGCAACGTTTATGCACTGGGGTTTTCACGCATGGGGAGTTTACGGAGTTGTTGCTTTAGCACTTGCGTATGCAGCATTCCGTAAAAATGAAAATGGATTAATTTCTAAAACATTACGCCCAATTTTCGGAGATAAAGTCGACGGATGGCTCGGTACGATTATTGACGTTCTTGCGGTATTCGCAACAGTTGTAGGTGTTGCGGTATCACTTGGTATGGGTGCATTACAAATTAACGGTGGATTAACTTATTTATTCGGTATCCCAAACGGATTCTCAGTTCAACTGATTATTATTATTATCGTCACAATATTATTCTTAATGAGTGCGTATAGTGGATTATCTAAAGGTATCCAGTACTTAAGTAACACGAATATGGTGTTAGCAGCACTATTATTCGCTATTGTTTTAATTGTAGGACCAACACTTATGATCCTTACAATGATGACAACGTCAACTGGTGCGTACTTACAAGAATTCTTATTCCAGACGTTAGACTCAGGATTTAACAATCCACAAAAATCTCAGTGGTTACAAGACTGGACAATTTACTACTGGGGCTGGTGGTTAAGTTGGAGTCCATTCGTTGGTATTTTCATTGCACGTGTATCACGTGGACGTACGATTCGTGAATTCGTACTTGCAGTATTACTCGTTCCAACATTAATTAGTATTATGTGGTTCAGTGTATTTGGTACAACAGGTATGAATATCGGGTTACAATTCCCAGGTATTTTAGATCTTGCACCTGAAGAACAACTATTTGCGATATTTGATAAGTTACCACTTGGTACTTTATTATCAATTATTGCGCTATTCTTAATTGCGGTATTCTTCATTACAAGTGCAGACTCAGCGACATTCGTACTCGGTATGCAGACGTCAAATGGTTCATTACAACCTTCTACACGTCTAAAAATTGTTTGGGGTGTGTCTTTATCAGCAATCGCGGTTGTGTTACTACTTGCTGGTGGAGAAGAAGCACTTAGTGCGATTCAATCCGCAGCGATTATTGCCGCCTTACCGTTTAGTGTTGTCGTAATTTTAATGGTATTTGCGTTCTTTAAAGATGCAAATAACGAACGTAAATATCTCGGTCTTACAATTCGACCGGATGAAAAACAACTCGACAATTACTTACACAATACGCCTGAAGAACACTCTGAAGAAGTACAAAATTATATTGAAGAAACTTCAGAAGACAAAGGTATATAGTTAAATAGAGTTGTTTAATGTTATAATCAACAGGTGCTAATGTTAGCACCTGTTTTTTTATAAGGAGAAATATGATGAGTCAAAAGAAAAGAAAGAAAGAAAAGCCGTTTACTCCCGTATTTACATATGGATTAATTGTCGTTTTAATACTCGTGTTTTTAGGTGTTTTAATGCCGAATAAATTTTATGAGACAGCTAGTGGCATTTCAGGATTTATAGCTGAAAATCTCGGTTGGTATTATATGTTTGTCACTACCGGTCTAGGTTTTTTTGCGGTCTTCATTATATTTAGTCCGATTGGTAAATTAAAGCTTGGGCAACCTCATGAGAAACCTGAATTCAGTACGATCTCATGGTTTGCGATGTTATTTAGTGCAGGAATGGGGATTGGTTTAGTGTTCTGGGGTGCTGCTGAACCGATGAATCATATGATGAACCCACCGACAGGAGAAGGTGGCGGACATCAACAAGTTCAAGCAGTCCGCTCGACAATTTTTCACTGGGGACTACATGCATGGTGTGTGTACGGTATAGTTGCTTTAGCACTTGCGTATACAGCATATCGTAAAGGTGAGAGCGGCTTAATTTCAAAGACGTTACGACCAATATTTGGAGATAAGGTTGACGGTACTCTTGGACAAATTGTTGATACGATGGCAGTTTTCGCTACAGTGATTGGTGTTGCGGTATCACTTGGTATGGGTGCTCTACAAATAAATGGTGGACTGAACTATTTACTCGGTGTACCAGAAACAGTCATTATTCAAGGAATCATTATACTCGTTGTAACGATTTTATTTCTAATCAGTGCATGGAGCGGGTTATCTAAAGGAATTCAAATTTTAAGTAACTCAAATATGGTACTTGCAGTACTATTATTCTTTATAATTTTATTTGTCGGTCCAACAATTGCGAGTCTAGATATGTTCGCAACTGCAACGGGATCATACTTACAACAATTTTTATATTTAACGTTAGATACTGGTTATAATGATTCACAAAAAGCAGCATGGATTCAGGAATGGACAATTTATTACTGGGGTTGGTGGTTCAGTTGGTGTCCATTTGTAGGGATATTTATCGCACGTGTGTCACGTGGACGTACGATTCGTGAGTTTATCCTCGCAGTAATATTAGTACCAGCAACGATTTGTATGTTATGGTTTAGTGTGTTTGGTACGACTGGTATGACAACAGGACTTAAACATCCACATATCTTTAACTTACCAGTAGAAAAACAATTATTTGCCATATTCGATGTTATGCCGATAGGCACGCTGTTATCAATTATTGCATTAGTTTTAGTATCAGTATTCTTTATAACGAGTGCTGATTCTGCAACATTTGTTTTAGGGATGCAAACGACAGATGGATCACTTACACCAAGAACACGTATTAAAATTGTTTGGGGCATTGCGTTATCGCTAATTTCATACACACTCATTATTGCAGGTGGTGAAAATGCTTTAAGCGCGATTCAAGCTGCAGCAATTATTGCCGCACTCCCATTTAGTGTAATAGTTATTTTAATGACGATAAGTTTCTTCAAAGATGCAAACAATGAACGTAAATATTTAGGTTTAACCCTACAACCAGACGAAGAGAATATGAAACAATATTTATCGAGTACACCAGAGGAACATAGTCAAGATATTCAAGATTATATTGATGAGACAAGTGATCAAAGAGGAATTTAATATAAATATATTTGCATTATCGATTTTCTCGATAATGCTTTTTTTATTTAAGAAATTTTCAGAAAATAATTGAATTAATATACATAAATATGTATTATTAATTACATAGAAAATTTTTAGGAGCTGATTATTAATGAAAGCAAAGAAAAACGTAATAATTATAGGAGCAGCGGGACGTGATTTTCATAATTTTAATACGTACTACCGCAATAATGAAGAATATAACGTAGTTGCTTTCACAGCAGCACAAATTCCAGATATTGATGGACGTAAGTACCCTAAAGAACTTGCAGGTGAATTATACCCTGAAGGTATTCCAATTTTTAAAGAAGAAGAGTTAGAAACACTAATTAAAAAATATGATGTAGACGAATGTGTATTTGCATATAGTGATGTACATTATACAAAAGTGATGCAAATTGGTGCGCGCGTAAATTCAGCAGGTGCGAATTTTAAATTACTTGGACTTAAAGATACACAATTAAAAAGTAGTAAACCAGTAATTTCTGTGTGTGCGACACGTACAGGTACAGGAAAATCTCAAACATCTCGTAAAGTAGTAGAAACATTACTGAATGAGGGACTAAATGTCGTGGTGATTCGTCATCCAATGCCATACGGCGATTTAGTTGCTCAACGTGTCCAACGCTTTGGAACAATTGAAGACTTAAAAAAGCATAATTGTACAATTGAAGAAATGGAAGAATACGAACCACACGTTGAACGTGGAAACATTATATACGCTGGTGTAGATTATGAAGCGATATTAAATGAAGCAGAACATGATGCAGACGGATGTGACGTTATTTTATGGGACGGTGGTAATAACGACTTTTCGTTCTATGAGACAGATTTAGCGATTACTGTTTTAGATCCGCATCGTGCTGGACACGAACTAGAGTATTATCCAGGTGAAGTTTCATTACGTACTGCGGACGTGTCGATTATTAACAAAATTGACAGTGCTAAAAAAGAAGATATTGAAACTGTAGAAGAAAATATAAAAGCAGTCGCACCAAATAGTACAATTATTAAAGCAGAATCAGAAGTTACGATAGACAATCCTGAATTAGTGAAAGATAAACGTGTATTAATTGTTGAAGATGGGCCTACATTAACTCACGGAGAGATGAAGATTGGTGCAGGTACTGTAGCAGCAGAACGATTAGGTGTAAAAGAAATTATTGACCCTAAACCATATGCGGTCGGATCCTTAATAGATACGTTTAAACAATATCCGCATTTAGATCATGTACTCCCAGCAATGGGGTATGGGGAGGAACAACTTAAAGATTTAGAAGCAACTATTAATCAATCTGATGCAGATGTCGTTATTATCGGTACACCAATTGATTTAAATCGTGTAATTAATATTGAAAAGCCATCTGCACGTGTATTTTATAATTTAAATGAAGTCACAACACCTAATTTAAATTCTATTCTTTCAGAATTTATTAGTGAAAAGGGATTAAAATAAATGAAATCCCCTTAAAACGTTTTTGTTTTAAGGGGGTTATTATTTACCCGACCCAGTTGATAATTTGTCTACTTTTATCGACTTCTATATCTTTAAATATCCAATCCACAGCATCTCTAATAGATTCGTTCCAATAACTCCATGTATGACCACCTGATTTAAATTGAGATTCTACGTTAAGGTTTGCTGACTTTAACTGTTCAATAAATGTTTTATTTGATTCAATTAAGAAGTCATCAGTACCACATAAAACATAAATCTCAGGAAGGTTCTCTTTGCCGTGTATTTCAATCGCTCGATGTATGATAGCTTCACTATCTAATTCAGAACCTTTTATTTTAGTATGTTCACCGATTAATGACTGAATATCAAAGTCATACCAATCGAAGTTTAAAAAGTCTTCATCTACACCTAAAGCACCACTCATTGGGATAGTTTTACTAAATAACTCTGGAAAATTAAATGACACATAAAATGCACCAAAACCACCCATTGAATTTCCACTAATGTAATTATCTTCACGTTTTTTAGATAGCGGTAATATATTATGCGCATACTGCCATACTTCTTTAATATGATCTAAATAACTATGACCATATTTCATGTTTAAGTAAAATGAATGATCCGCATTAGGTAATATTACAGCTAAGTTGTGTTCATTTGCATACATTTCTAAATTTGTATATCTTGAAAACATTGTGTGGTCACTGGATAGTCCGTGGAGGACAGTTAGAGTACGAAGTGGTTGAACGTCATTATTTTCAAACATATCAATTGTTTCTGGTAAAAAGACTTTAAATTCATGATGTTTGCCAAGAGTGTTTGAGTGAAAGTTTATGTCTAACATTGCCATAGTAATTTCTCCTTTAGGAAAAGACATCTGCGATTAAGCAGATGTCTTTTTAGTTGGGTCTAATTTAAATTCTAAGAATCTTAAAGCAATATCAATAATAATTGCAATTAATGCAATCGGTAATGCACCTGCTAATATGAATACTGTGCCGTCTGTTGCATTCGTACCACGAATGATGACGTCTGATAACGTCGGTGCACCGATAAATGACCCAATCGCAACGACACCAATCGCAACGACGAGTGCGATACGAAGTCCACCGATGATTACAGATAACGCGAGTGGTAATTCAATCATACGTAGCACCTGGTTTTTCGTCATTCCCATTGCTTTTCCAGCGTCTTTAATATCCGGGTCGACACCGCGTATTCCAGCGTATGTGTTTTTTAAAATTGGCAGTAGAGCATATAAAAACACTGTAAATACGACTGTTGTTTGTCCAAGTCCCATGACGAGCATAAAAATAGCAAGTAATGCTAACGCTGGCATTGTTTGGATAATATTTGCAAGTGTGATAATCGGGTTTGCAAGTTTACCAAATCGCGCGATTAAAATACCGAGTGGAATCCCAATAATCGCAGCAAATAATACCCCGTATACAGACATTAATAAGTGATCAAAAAAGAGGCGAAGTAAATACGTAAAGTTATTTGAGTAATACGTCGATAGTTCTGTAAATATATTTGAAAGAACCATTATTTAGCCTCCGTTTCTTCATCGTCAAAATAGTTATGTTCTTCTAAAAATTCTTCAGCAACGAGTGCTGGTTCGATACCTTCACCGTCTGCACGGTAGTTTAATTGTTGCATCTCTTCTGTTGAAATTTTACCGACTAATTTGCTTAACGCAACGTCAATTTCAGGATGATCATTTAGTGCTTCAAATGTTGCGAATGGTGACGCATCATACGGCGGGAAGAATTGTAAATCATCTTCTAATATGACTAAGTCGTATGCTGCGATTCTTCCGTCTGTCGTATACCCTAACGCAACGTCAATACTATTTGCGTTTAAAGCATCATAGACTAAACCAATTTGCATTGGACTAATGTCATTAAATGAAAATCCATACGTATCGATAAATCCTTGATATCCGTCACCTTTACGGTTCATCCAACTAGAATCTACACCGAATGATAATTGGTCTGCATGTTCTTTTAAGTCAGATGTTTTTTCTAAATTAAACTCTTCTGCAACGTCTTTAGAAACTAAAAATGCGTATGAGTTTTCAAATCCGTAACTATCGTAAAACTTCATGTCAAAACGTTCTTCAAAACCATCTTGTGTTGCTTTTAACGCTTCATCCGGATCTTTAATTGGTTCTTCGCCTAAAGCACCAGTAAGATCCGTTCCAGAGTAGCGCACACCTGAAAGTTGTGCATCTCCACTCGCGACTGCGTTATGCTGAATTGTACTAGAGCCTAAGTTGTTAATTAGCGTAGGTTTAATTTCACCATCAGTTTCATGTTCAATCATTAAACGCACCATGTGCGATAAAATTTGAGATTCACTCGTAGCGAGTGACGTGATTTTAATAGAGTCCTTATCACTGCCGCTTAAACCTGGAAGTGTACATCCAGATAAGACAGTGAGTGACAGTGTTACAATGATAAAAAATTTAGTTAATTTCTTCATAAATTGTCTCCTTATCTGGAAATGTTTAGTCCTCTTGGTACTGCTTTTGATTCAATAATTCCGAGTATAAAGTCAGTCACGAGTGCAAGTAATGTGACACCAATTGTCGCTATGACAATCATGACAGGGTCATATAAGTTTAATCCGTTAAAGATAAAGTCACCTAATCCACCTGCACCGATATAGCTCGCGATTGTTGCCCATGAAATAACGTAAACACTCGCGAGTCTAATACCACTTAAAATAAGGGGTGATGCAAGCGGTAAATCGACTTGCCATAATAACTGTTTTTTTGTCATGCCCATAGCGACTGCGGCCTCTTTAGCATCTTTACTTACACCGCGAACACCGACGATTGTGTTATTTAAAATCGGCAGTAAAATATAGATCGATAATGCGATAATTGCAGGCACTTTTCCGATACCAAATAGCGGAATCATTAATGCTAGAACCGCAAGTGTTGGTATAGTCTGAAGTACACCAGCAATTGTTAAAATCCAATCTCCAACTTTTTCAGTACGAGCGAGAAGCATCCCAATCGGTACAGCAATTATAATACCGATACCTAAAGCAATCATTGAGATGTAGAAATGTTCCCAAATCTTAAATAAAAACTCTGTCCCGTACTGGCTAAAAAATGTTTGAACTCCAGCCATTACTTATCAACCCCAGTTTCTACTTCTGGCTCACCATACATTGAGTCATATACGATATCTACGAGGTTTGAACGTGTAATAATTCCGACAAGCTTATGATTTTCATCGACGACAGGAATCGTACGAATACCTCGTTTTAAAATCGCACGCATTGAGTCTTGTAGTTTACTATTTATGTTCACGACGAATTGATTCACAGTAATTGCGTCCATTAAGTTATGTCCTTTACGGAATGCTTCGTTTATATCCTCGATATCGACGTGACCGATTAGAGTACCATCTTCTTCAGTTACAAAAATTGAGTCGACGCGGCGCTCACGCATAATGTTAATTGCATCTTGAATAGAAGCATCTCGTGTAATTTTAATCGCTTCAACCATCGCTTCTTCAACTGTTCTGATGTTTGGACGATCTTGAATCAGTCTGTTTTGACCAATAAAGTCACGTACGAAGTCATTCGCTGGATTTTTTAATATTTCATCCGGCGTATCGAACTGAACGATCTTACCTTTTGATAAGACGACGATTCTATCCGCGAGTTTAATTGCCTCATCCATATCGTGTGTTACGAAAATGAATGTCTTATTTAATTTTTGTTGCAGTTCTTTCACTAAGTCTTGTAATGTGTCACGAGTGATTGGGTCAAGTGCCCCGAATGGCTCGTCCATTAATATGATATCTTGTTCAGCAGCAAGTGCTCGGATAACTCCGATACGTTGTTGTTGTCCCCCTGATAGTTCAGATGGATAACGGTTTAAGTATGATTCAGGTAAATCTACAAGTTGAATGAGTTCACTAGCGATTTTATCTTTCTTTTCTTCTGACCATTTCAGAAGTTTTGGAACGAGTACGATATTTTCTTTAATCGTCATATGTGGTAACAGCCCAATTTGTTGAATTACGTAACCGATACTACGACGGAGTTCAACAGGATTCATATGTGTTACATCCTTACCGTTAATTTCAATCGTCCCGGATGTCGGTTCAATCATTCTATTGATCATACGAAGTGCAGTTGTCTTACCACTACCACTTGTACCAATAAATGCAATAAATTCCCCTTCTTTAATATCCAGTGAAATATTGTCTACGGCTGTGTTCTTTCCACCAAAGACCTTTGTTAAGTTTCTAATCTTTAACATCGTATTCTCCTTTTAATTTTTAAGTAGATAACGCGCATATAATAACTATAACATATTGTTAAATTACCCTAATTCTTAGAAATTAGTCGTGAATATAGCGATTCAAACGATTTATATGATAGTATGACCATACTAGGAGTGAGACTATGTGTTCGTTTAAAAGAGTGATTATGTCTATAAGCGTATTACTTTTAATCGCTATGCCGTTAGAAGTACATGCTGAAACAATTGAAAAAGATATAAATCCTTATTTATCTGAAATTGTCGATATTCGTTTAAGTGAAGAAACACCTGAAAACGTAAAGAATACGAATGATATTTTAGGACGACTCAATAAAATCGATAGTCGGATTTTAGAAAACGTGCAAACAAGTGGTGTGACATTAATACTGTCTGATCTTCCGATGACAGAATTCGATGAGTTTAGTTATTTAAAAGGAGTTGTGCCTAGAGGACATACAGACCCGTGGGATGATATCCCTGGACTTGGTGGTTTTGAATCATACGTAAGAGTGGGGGCGAGTGAGCCAGGTATAGAAAATAACCACGGTGACGTAAATTTAGAGCTTCACGAGTTTGGTCATATCGTCGATAGCTTTTTAGTCGATGGAACAACGATTTCACAAAAAGAAGAATTTAAACAAATTCATGCTGAAGAACATGAAGAAATGTTTCCGAATCAGCCGTACTTTAACTACGTTGAAGAATATTTTGCTGAAGCGTTTGCATATTATTATTTAAATGATAGTACGAAAGTCGTGTTAGAAGCACGTGCACCAAAAACAGCAGCATTTATAAAGAGTATACATAATAAAGTTTCTACAATTACAGATATTATGAG
>DWXM01000087.1 GCA_019119225.1 Candidatus Nosocomiicoccus stercorigallinarum | reverse complement strand
CTTATTCCGTGGAGCACTGATGGCGTCTTTATATATGGAACACTCGGTATTACAGTACTTGAATACGGACCTTTCGCTGTCATGAACTACGCTGCACCAATCATCGCACTAATACTTGCTGCGACAGGTATTGGTATTAAGAAAATTACAGATGAAGATAAATTAAATTTTTATAAGAAATATTATCCAAATGAAATAAAATAAGAGCGGGATCTCCCGCTCTTATTTTTCTTTATAGAGTAAACCGTAACGTGAAAACATTTCAACTTGATTAGAGTACTCTTTTAATTGTTTTAAATCTTCTTTTGTCGGTGTTTCATCGACATGTTCAATTTTAAATACATCTTCAACATTTGCTTCTTTGTAATCAACATTTTGTTTAAAGTGCATGCCGTTATCTTCAAATGTTAAAGATAGGTCGATACCTTCTTTTTTACTCATTTCTTTATAATATTCTTGAAGTGGTGTAAATTGTTCAACCGCTTCATCTTTAGTCAGTTCTTGAGACTCATAAGGAAGAATGACATCCATATTAAAAGCGATGACTTCATTGTCTTTACGTTCAATCGTCCCTGTTCCTTCGATATCTTCCTGGCCTTCAAAATTCGCAGTCGCTTCACCTTCAGTATAATATCCTCTCATAAATAACGTATCTTTCATTTGAGCATAACTAATATAAATACCTTCTGTGTCTTCATCTTCAGGAATGTTTGCAACTATATTTAAATCTGCATTTTCATAATCAATCGTTAACGTTTCTGTAAAATCTTTGTCTCTTAAATCTAGATTATACTCAACACCGTCTTGATTCTTTTTAAGGGCTTCATTTTCTTCGATTAGTTTTTTCTCTGCGTCTTTTTTATCTTTATAATCTCTTGCTTCATATGTACTATTTGTCGATGTCTTTTGTTTAATTAATACGTCATCTGAATGTGTAAGTGTAACCTCTGACTCTTCGTCACCATTTTTTAAATATAACGTATCATCTTCCATTTTAAATTTGTCATACTGCAAGTCTTTTTTTTGCTCGACTTTTTCTTGAGTCATCGTAACGTCATCTAGATTTTCTTCTTCGGTTTCATCATTATTACAACCTACTAGAATTGTTAATACTAATGTTGTTAATAATATTTTTTCTTCATGAATAAAACACCCCAACTATAATTAAAAAAAGGATGCAATAAGCATCCTTAAAATTAGTATAGCATTTTTTTAACTCATTTTAGCCAACTGTTAAACGATCCGTTGGGTATTTGATAATTGATTTACGCTTACCACCGAAACTAAGTAAGAAACTTAAAAATCCAACGCGTCCAATGAACATAAAGACGATTAATATGAGTTCACTGATCGTATTTAAATCTCCAGTTATTCCCATTGACATTCCACATGTTCCGAATGCACTTGCCACCTCAAAAATAATCGACATTAAACTATGTTTGTCACCTTCTACAAATGTAATAATCGATATACCTAAAAACATAAGTACAATTGCGATAAAGAACACGATAAATGCACGTTCAGTATCTTGTCTAGCGATACTACGTTTAAAAATTGTCGGGCGCTCTTCCCCTTTAGAAAATGCGATGATTGTCAGTATTAAAATCGCAAGTGTCGTCGTACGAATCCCACCACCAGCACTTGATGGTGACGACCCGATAAACATCAGCATACTAAATAATAGTTGTGTCGCTTCATTTAATAACGAAGGGTCTACAACAGTAATCCCGGCACTACGTGTAGAGACACTCATAAATACTGCACTCGTTACTTTTGACAATATCGATTCGTTAAACTGTGATCCTTCCCACTCAATAAGTAGATAAAAAACAGTACCGAGTAAAAATAATATCGCATACATTGACGTTGTAACTTTTGTAAATAAACTAAATCTAAAATATGGATTTTTTCGACTAAAATATTCTTTTACTTCAATTAATACTGGATAACCAATCGCACCTAACACAATTTGAAACATCACTGGAATAATGATGTAGTAATTATCACTATAACCAATTAAAGATTGATGGTATAAGTCAAATCCAGCATTTGTCGTTGCAGAGACTGATAAAAATGTCCCTTGAAGAAGCGCATCTAAAAAGTTTTCAGTTTTATAATAGAAAACTAACGTGTAAATGAATGCACCGATAAACTCTATTAAAAATAGTAGCGATACGATATTAATAACAAGCTGAACACCACCTGAAATCGCTTGGCGACTATTATCAACCATAATCGCAGTACGTTCCCTTAGTGTTATTTTTCTCCCAAGAAGTATCCAAATAAATGTCGACATCGCCATAATTCCAATACCACCAAGGTTTAAAATAAACATTAAAAGAATTATTCCATACGTATTAAACGTATCGACGATATTTACTGTCGTTAACCCTGTAACGGAGATACCGGAAGCAGTAACAAATAGCGTATCCATAAAAGTTAAATATGTATCATCGTTATAAAAAAACGGTAACTGCATTAATAATGTAGAAACCATTAATGCACTTAAATAATATAAAAATATCGACCGTTGTGGTGTCATACGGTTCAGCATGTTACTAATAAATCTCACGGCGCCTCCTCCTTAAAAAATACTATACGCTTATTACTCTTATCTTTCAATTTATTTTAAAATTAAAAAAGATAACGAGATTTACTCGTTATCTTTTAAAGTTGAACGTCTGTCGTTTCTTTTTGACCATCGTAGTAATATGTGACTGTTATTGTATCTCCCGGCTTTTTATTGCCGTATAAATATTGTCTAAATTCCATTGCGCTGTTCACTTCAGTATCATCAAGCTGCGTAATAACTGAAAACTCTTCAATACCTGCACGATCTGCTGGAGAACCAGATTGAACCTCACTAATTACGACACCGTCAGTAACATCTTCTGGTAATTTTAAATATCTCACTTTATCGCTATCATTTACTAAGAATAAGTCTACAAGACTTACGCCTATAAATGGACGATCCACTTCTCCACCGTTTTCTAGCTCTTCAATAATGGACTTCACTTCGTTTGAAGGTATCGCAAAACCAATGCCTTCAATGTTATCTAACCCTATTTTCATCGAGTTAATACCAATTAACTGTCCGTCACTATTCACAAGTGCGCCTCCTGAGTTACCAGGGTTAATCGCTGCGTCTGTTTGAAGTACAGTCGCTTCCCAGTCGATTGTGCCGTCACCATCAATATCTACTGGAACCGCACGATCTAACGCAGATACAATTCCTCTAGAAACAGAACCACTAAACATATCACCGAGTGGTGAACCAATGGCAATAGCATCTTCACCGACAAGTAGCTCATCACTATTTCCAAATTCGATGACGTCTTCAATGTTACCTTTAGGTACGCGAAGTACCGCGAGGTCCGTCCAAACATCTGAACCGAGTAATTCCGCTTCAATCGATTCTCCGTCTGCTGTATTAATTTGAATACCAGATGCACCATCAATCACGTGGTGATTCGTTACAATATACGCATAATCACCGTCTAATTTGTAAATCACACCTGATCCAGTGCCTGCTTCTAATAACTCGTCTGACATCTCTGTACCAAAAAACGAAGTTTGTTGTTGTAAGTTTAAAACAGAAACAACGGCTGGTCGTGCTTTTTCAACCGCAACGATTGTATCTGTCACGACTTTATCACCGTTTGATTGTTCGATTTCTTTTCTTACTTCTTCGGTATTTTTACTTTGTTTTTCTACGCCATCATCTGTATTATTTCCATTAAAGAAAAAATGATATGCCCCGAGTATTAGTAACGCACCAAGTATTCCTGCGAGTAAACCAGCAAGTGCTGGACTTATCCCACTTTTACGTGGCTTAAAATTATTTGATGTGTCATTCGTTTCTGTTTCTTCTCTGTTTTGATGTGTAAATTCTTCTTTAGGTGCTTCGTTCGAATCTTCAGCGTCTTCATCCTCAATGCGTTCGAACTGTACAGTATCATGCTCGTCTAACTCATGTGCTCTTCGTCTATATTTTTCGTCAAATGTTTCTCTTTTATCGTCATCATGACGCATTAACATCATCCTTCACATTACTTTTTTTACCACCTGCAAACCATCCAATAAGAATGATTACTAGCATCACAATCCAGAATGTGAGTTTCCAAGCTGTAGATTGCGGGAAAGTTTCAGGTAATATACCGACCGCTTCATGAGATAGTGTTAATACCGTTAGTTTCACACCAACCCAACCGACAATTGTAAATGCTGCGACTTCTAAACTTGGTCGTTCTGCAAGTAATTTTACAAACCAGTTCGCAAAGAAACGCATAATAATAACTCCGATTAATCC
>DWXM01000015.1 GCA_019119225.1 Candidatus Nosocomiicoccus stercorigallinarum | reverse complement strand
TTATAGAAATAATTAAATATGTTTTACTTGGAATTTTACAAGGGTTAACTGAACCAATTCCTGTCTCTTCAAGTGGTCATTTGGTCATGGCAAGAGAATTATTTGGAGTAGAAGCGAATGGTCTATCTTTTGAAATATTTTTAAATACCGCTTCACTCATCGCAGTCCTCTATATTTACTGGAGAGATATATTTGAAATTGCAAAAAACTTTTTACGCTACATATTTAAAGGTGATAGAGATGAGCAAGCAATAGTAGATTTTAAATACGTCATTTACTTAATTATTGCGACGATACCTGTTGGAGTACTTGGATTCTTATTAAAAGATATTATTGGTGACAATGTCTCGATGGGGTTTGTCGGGTTAATGCTTCTTGTTACAGGGAGTGCGTTATGGTTTATTAAAAATAAATCAGGCGTTAAACGAGACGGAGAGTTAACAGTTAAAGACTCAATTATCGTTGGTCTCTCACAATGTGTCGCGTTAATACCTGGAATTAGCCGAAGTGGTGCGACACTTGTTGGGTCAATGGCAGTCGGACTAGAGAAGAAAAATGCATTAAGATTTGTATTTCTACTATATATACCTGTATCACTTGGAACAGCAATTTTATCGATTTCAGATATCGCATCAGATCCAATGCTCGACACACTACTCGTTCCATATATTGCGTCGTTTATCGTTACAATAATTGCAACGTACATTGGGTTTAAATTACTAGAAGGGGCATTAACAAGTGGACGCCTCATATATTTCAGTTATTACTTTTTCGCTGCTGGAATATTTGCGATTATGTACCAATTTATCGTGTTATCGTAAACGAATGATTTGTTAATTTAACGCAATTCGTTTTTTGTTAACGAGAACTCTATTTCGTTCATGCATTTTACCTATTCGTTAACAAGATAAAGCACCCGTTTACGCAAAATGACTTTACGTAAACGAATAATTTTTTTGTGAATACAAATTGTTTTTACGTAAACACCTTAATCATTTCGTGAACAAAAAGAATCTAAACGTCAACGAAAAATAAAAGTCATTCATGTAAATCTAATTTACGTTAAAATAAAAAGAACCAGTCGAACTTTTAAAAGTTCGGCTGGTTCTTTTTATCTTTCAGCTGGTGTGAATAAGCGTCTTCCAGCAAAGAATAATAATCCAACAAATATTAAACAAATCGCTACGTTCGCTAAGAATGTAGATCCGTTAACGATTAAGCTGTATAGCCATGCAGGTTGACCTTCTGGTGCGTAGCTTCCAAAGAAGAACCACCCTGCGAAAAAGTGTGATGTATAACGTAAAAAGATCGCAATAAGCGTCCATAATAATACGTTTAATAGCGTTCTATTTTTTGCTGCAACACCTGCGACTCCAATTAACATGAACGCAAGTGGATAATCTAAAATTAATTGTACTGGATGAACAATCCATCCTGCAGCGTTACCAGTGATAATTTGTAGTATCGACCAAATTAAACCACC
Organism: Candidatus Nosocomiicoccus stercorigallinarum; assembly: GCA_019119225.1. Classification (GTDB taxonomy): domain Bacteria; phylum Bacillota; class Bacilli; order Staphylococcales; family Salinicoccaceae; genus Nosocomiicoccus; species Nosocomiicoccus stercorigallinarum. Next base: position 9,593 of record DWXM01000015.1, on the reverse strand, counting down.
AATCATTCCTGGACCTACCCCGCGGCGCACCGCTAGGATAATAATTGGCACCATTGAAAAACTAAAACTGTATGGACCGATTTTAAACGGTGTATCTAACCAGTCTAGCCCCATACTTAAAGCTGCTAAAATCGCAATTTCCATCATTACGATGAGCTTCGTATTTGTACTTTTCATAAATACACTTCCTAAAAGTTTACTTATGAATCAAACGTTGATCATATTCCTACGCGAGCATTATCTCAACAGGTTCAAGGGTATTCTCTCAGCATACGCACCCCTTATGATTCATAGCAATTTATAGTATAGTTTAAATCTATGTATCAAGCAACATCATTAAAAAACACCCTACATTAAGTAGGGTGTGATTTATCATGTTACACCTAAAGCGATCTTAGCATAACGTGACATGTTTTCTTTTGACCATGGTGGATTCCATACGATTTGTACGTTGACATTTTTAACTTCTGGTAACTCGAGTAATGACTCTTCGACCATTTGAACAATTTCAGGGCCCATCGGGCATCCCATTGATGTGAGTGTCATTTCAACACCCGCATTACCGTCTTCATCTAAGAACACACCATAAACTAAACCTAAGTTTACAATATCTATACCAAGCTCTGGGTCGATAACGTTCTCTAACGCACCGAGCATGCTTTCTTCCATTGCCTTATCCATATATGTCACCTCACGTTTATATATATCTACTATTCAATATACCAAAAATTCCACAACTAGTGAATAATAATGCTATTATTAAAGTAATCGAAAGGATTGAGTTCATGAAACCGCATCTTATATGCTTAGATTTAGACGGCACGTTACTCACTGACGATAAAACAATCGGTAACTATACAAAACGTGTCATTCAAAAATTAAAAGAAGAAGGTCATTACGTAATGATTAGTACAGGGCGTCCGTACCGTGCGACTGTCCCTTACTATAAAGAACTAAAGTTAAATACACCGGTCGTAAACTTTAACGGCGCTTTTGTGCATCACCCGTTAGATTTTGATTTTAAGGTGTTACATAAAACATTACCTCAAGCAGTCATTAAAGATATTGTTGAACATATTGATAAGTACGATATTAAAAACATCGTTGCTGAAGTACGCGATGATATTTATTTTCAATATCACGATAGCGTCTTGATGAGTGAATTTTTTATGGGAGACCCTAAAATTGTCACTGGGGACCTCCGTAAAAGTATGTCAGAAGAAGCGACGACTGTGTTAATTAACACGACTGAAGCACGCATTGATTATATTCGACGAGCATTCGATGACGTCTATGCTGAAACAGTCACACATAGACGCTGGGGACCGAACGTTGCGATTATTGAAATTATTAAAAAAGGAATTTCAAAAGCAACAGGTATCGAGTACGTACTTGATAATTTAGGTTTAGACAAAGAATACACAATCGCCTTTGGAGATGAAGATAACGACTTACAAATGTTACAATACGTCACACATGGTGTTGCGTTAAATAACGCAATCGACGACTTAAAAAGTGTCGCTGACGACGTGACAAAGTACGATAATAATAACGACGGCGTCGGTAAGTACTTAAACGAATATTTTAATTTAAATGTAAATGAAGGGGAGTAAAAATATGAAACTCATAGTAGATAGTTGTTCAGATATCAGTTTAGATTTCGCAAAGTCACATAATCTTTATTTTATCCCACTTAGTGTTAACGTCGATGGTAAAGAATATTTAGATCGATACGAAATTACGAGTGAAGAAGTTTCAAAAGCTGTAGATAATGGCATCCGTCCACTGACAAGTCAAGCGAATCCTGACGAAATCTACCAACACTTTACAAAAGCACTAGAAGAAGATAAAACAATCATTTACTTAGGTTTTTCAAGCCAATTATCCGGAACAATACAAAGTGCAAATATCGCACGTGACATGATTTTAGAAAAAAGAGACGACGTTGATATTACTATTATCGACTCATTAAGTGCAAGTTACGGCTACGGATTACTTGTTGAACGTGCGGCACAATACGTAAAAGATGGATCATCTAAAGAAGAAGTGTTACAAAAAATCGAACACGATAAATCACATATTAGACATTTATTTACGGTATCGGACTTAGATTATCTCGCTAAAGGGGGACGTCTTTCAAAAGGACAAGCATTTTTAGGAAGTCTTTTAAACATTCACCCACTTCTACACGTTGAAGATGGTAAACTCGTACCGATTGAAAAATATCGTGGAACAAAACGTGTATTAAAACGTATGGTTGAAATGATGAAAGAAGAAGGCGCAAAAACTGAAGTGCATATTACACATTCAGATAACCTTAAAGATGCTGAAGCGTTAAAGAAATTAATATTGAAAGAAACTAATTTAACAGACATTAAAATTTCAAGTATCGGCCCTACAATTATTTCTCATACTGGTAACGGAACGATTGCCCTATTCTACTTTACTGAAGGAGTGTAATATATGAAGCTCGTTGTTATTGGTGGATTGTCCGGTGGGATGACTGTTGCGAGTCAGTTTAGGCGACTCGATAAGGAAAGTGAAATCATTGTATACGATAAGAATCCTTATGTTAGCTTCGCAAACTGCGGTTTACCGTATTATTTATCTCGCGAAGTTGCTAAAAGAGAACAACTTATCGCACGAACACCAGATCAGCTAAATGATCAAGGAATCACCGTTCATACAAGACATGAGGTCATCAGTGTAAACGATGAGGAAAACTACGTTACAGTGAAAAACTTACAAACAGGTGAAACGTTTAACGATTATTACGATAAATTAGTTGTATCTCCTGGTGCAGAAGCTGGAACGCTCGATGTTGTGAAAGATGCTAAGCAATCATTTGTCTTTCAACATCTCCATCATTTAGATCATATGGATGCTTATATTTCTGAAAACGATGTTAAACGTGCAGTCGTTATTGGCACAGGTTTTATCGGATTAGAAGTTACAGAACAGTTAAAAAAACGTGGTCTAAATGTGACTGTAATTCAGCATAATGACAAAGTTTACAGTACTTTAGAACAACAATTTACTAAACAAATTAAACAAATATTTGATGAACAAGATATTCGTTTAATGTTAAACACACAGCCAAAATCATTAGATGGTACAACACTGACATTAGATAACGGCGAAACAATCGATGCTGAGTTAATCGTTCAAGCAATCGGTATTTTACCACGTACACAGTTTTTAGAGTCATCGAATATCGTCTTAGATAATGGGTTTATACCAATTGACGAATACGGTTTAACAAATATTGATAACGTATACGCAATCGGCGACGCAGTTGAAACAAATTATCAGCACGTGCCAAACAAAAAAGTGTCTGTCGCACTCGCTTGGCCAGCGCACCGTTTAGCATATGTCATCGCAAATCATCTGGCAGAAAAAAATAACCATAAGCATGACGGATTATTATCAGTGTCTATTTTGAGATTTTTTGACATTGCTATTGGCTCAATGGGATTATCATTAGAAGATTTAGAAGGCGAAGATTATATTATCGTTGAGCACACTCAAAATAATAAAGCGGGTTACATGCCAGACGCAACACCACTTTCAATGAGAATTTACGTCGATACACACACACGTAAAATTTTAAGAGCATCTGGTATTGGCGAAAACGGACTCGATAAGCGTCTAGACATACTATCAACACTCACTCGCCTCGGTGGAACAGTCGACGATTTAATTGACGTTGAAGTTTCATATGCACCACCATTTAGTAGTCCTAAAGATATTATTAATATGCTCGGATATAAAACAATCGGGAAGCTTAAATAAGCCTCCCGATTGTTGTTTTATTTATGCTCTTTTCGTTTACTACGTTTAGCAACGACAAATATAAACACTGCAAATCCACCGAAAATAAGTAAGCTTGAAATTAAATACCAATGATTTAATCCTGGTGGTGTAATGACTGCATAGAGCTCTGTTAATTCTCTATCAATAACAGGATATAACGCATGGTCATGTGGTTGAACACGTTCACCAAGTAATAATCCACTTAACTCTTTTCCATCTTCGACATAATCTTCAGTAATTTCTAGCTTTTGTGTTTCACTCGTATTATTAATTTCAAGAATAAAGTCTACATCATCTGTTTTAAATAACACAGCATATAAACCATTGTCTTTTTCAATCGTTTCAATTTCACGATTTAGTAATTCTTTATGTTGATCGAATACACTATATGTCGTCTTCATAAAGTCATGAACTTCTTTATCTGTCCATAAATCCATCTGCGGATGAATCGTATCTAACGTATCTCCATTTTGAGCAATTTCTGTTCCATTTGTTACAAAAACAGGACCACTATGAGCAAGTAAGTACGGGTACAACATTTTTACTCTCGTACCTGGAAATAGATTGTTTTCAACTGAATAAGACGTAAAACGTTCACTAAAGAAGTGATCTGCCATTAAGATTTCATCATCTTTAGGATATTCTGGAATATCGATGTCAATTCCACCGAATGCATTTGCGATTTTTTCACGCTTTGAATCATATGCACTGTAATCAAAATTTGAAGCATCGATATCGTCATCAAGTACAACTGCATATGCAGAGATATCCTCAGGTAAAATATCCGTTCTATCTACATTTTGTACGACGAACATGCTTACACCGTCGATATCATACTCCGCTAAGAATTTTGTCATTAACTCTTTATATTTCTCTTGGTTCTCTTCATTACTAAAATCGATAAATTCACGGTCGATTAAATCGTAATACTCATTCATAATATCTGTCGTTTTCGGATTGTCTAATGCTGTAAATTCATCAGTTTTAGTCGTCGGAAGATCAATCACAACTTTAAAGTCATGGTCATGTGCTTTATCTAAAAAGTCTTTAAACTTCTCTTCTCCACCGAAACGCTCAGCAATTTTAGTGTAATCTGTAACGCTATACCCTAAAAAGTCCTCATCGTCCATTTCAAAGACTGGGCTTAATAATAATGTGTCAAATCCCATATCTTTAATATAGTCAAATTGACTTTCAATACCTTCTAAGTCCCCACCAAACGGTAAGTCATACTCTCCTTCTACGTTATCGACGGAGTCATTATCTTCGTTTTTATTTAAAAAACGATCGATTGTAATTGTATAAACACGTGACGTGTCATCAGTTTCAGCATAAACGTCACTTGTATGTATAAATGAAAACATAAAAATAAATATCGTGACATATAAAAACTTTTTCAACCTACGTCCACCTTTCTTATCTGTCAAATTTAATTATACTGGATTTAAAAAATTATGTATACAAATCTAGAAAGTTCATAAATTATACATAAAAAAACTGCAGAATATTTTCTGCAGTTTTAATATTATAACGTTCCAAGTGGTAAATAAGAACCAAGTAACACTGTTACGATGACTAATACAATCGCAATAATGAGGAACGTTTGTACTTTCGTTTGTTTTTTCTCGCGTACTAATGTCATCTCCATTAATCCAATTGTAAGAAGACCGAGTAACGCTTTAATACCATACATCATATGACCTTTATCGATATTACCAATGATGCTTAAGTTTTGGATGAAAATCATCACACCACTAAATAATACAATGATATAGAAGAGTCTTAGCGTCATGTGTAAAATGAACGCTCGACGGTTGTCTCGTGACGGATCTTTTTTATATGAGAAATACGTCACTAAAAATAAGATAAACGTAATAACAATAGCTGTTAAGTGTAAATGAAACATACTTAATCTCCTTTATTTAATATAAGTTGTGAGTGTACCGATACCATTAATTGATACACGGACAACGTCACCTGATTCTAAGAAATCAGGGTGTTCCATACCTGCAGCGACACCTTCTGGTGAACCTGTTGCGATAATATCTCCAGGCATTAGTTTCACATATTTAGATACTTCTGAAATAATTTCTTCAACAGGTAAAACCATATCACGTGTACTACCATCTTGACGAATTTCATCGTTCACTTTAGTAACGATTGATACGTCATTTAAAGATGGCACCTCATCTTTAGTGACAATATATGGCCCAATTGGTGCTGCTAGACTTTTTGCTAAGAAAAATTGTTTTAATGATCTTTGTAAATCACGTGCTGTAATGTCATTTACAATCGTATAACCGTAAACGTAATCTAATGCTAAGTGCGGTTGTACGTTATGTGCTTCTTTACCAATTACGACACCGAGTTCACCTTCATAGTCTAACTCGTTCGTTAAGTCAGCAAACGCGTCGATTGACCCTTCGTCACCAACTAAACTAGAATTTGCTTTTGTAAATACAGTCAGTGATACTTCATTATTCATTTCTTCAGCGTGTTTTTTATAGTTACGACCAAAACAAATTAAGTTATTTGGAGGCGCAACTGGCGCTAAAAATTCAATTTCAGTAAACGGTGCTTTAAATAAATGATTATTATCATCCGCTTCTGCTTTTTCAACTAATGTACGTACAATTTCTTGGAAATCTAACGTATTATACTTCGTAATTCCTTCAAGTAAAGTTTTTGGATAGTCTTTGTCTTCTCCAAATTCTTCGAATAATTTTGGTAAAATCCATGCGCTATCTTCTCTTTTTACTTTAACACCGTAAGTCGGTGTGTCTTTGTAGTTAAATGATAGAAATTTCATAAGACTACTCCTTTATCCCTTTTTATAAGTATAACAAAACACGGTTAGAATTTCTTTAATTCACTATAATTAAATAAATAACGATAAAATATAGTACGTAATCGCAGCAATAAAGGCTGAAATTGGTAACGTAATCACCCATGTAATAATCATACGTTGCGCGGTCGTCCATTTTACACCTTTAATTCTATGGCTCGATCCAACTCCAAGTATCGAAGACGACACGACGTGTGTTGTAGATACAGGTAAGTGTATAAACGTCGCTCCAAAAATAACCATCGCACTTGAAAGGTCAGCAGCAACACCGTTTGCTGGTTTTATTTTCATAATGTTACCACCGACTGTTTTAATAATTTTCCAACCACCAACCGCAGTCCCTAATCCCATCGCTGACGCACAGGCAAGCTGTACCCAGAACTGAATATCTGTCGTCGTTTGTAGATTTGCTGCAATTAACGCCATCGTAATTACACCCATCGCTTTTTGCGCGTCATTCATACCATGAGATAGTGCTTGAGTAGCTGCTGTGAAAATTTGGAACACTCTAAAATTTCGATTCGTACGTGCTAAGTTTCGGTCTTTTAATATAACTTTAAATATAGAATATACAGTATACCCGACTGTAAATGCGAGTAACGGAGATAATATAAGCGCCATAATAATTCTTATAAATCCTTTATATTCTAATATACCAAAACCAGCAGAAGCGATTGCCGCCCCTGCAATGGCACCAATTAACGCGTGTGAACTTGAACTTGGGATTCCAAAATACCATGTAAATAAATTCCAAAATATACCTGCAATAAGTGCTGCTAAAATAACGACAGAACCGTCTGTTAAACTAAATGGATCAACTATATCTCCAGTGATTGTTTTAGCAACCCCTGTAAATAACAATGCCCCAATAAAGTTCATCGTTGCAGCCATTAAAATTGCATGTCTTGCTTTTAAAGCACGCGTTGAAACTGCCGTTGCTATCGCATTTGCTGTGTCGTGAAATCCGTTAATAAAGTCAAACACGAGTGCTGCGATAACAATTAAAACTGTAATTATAATTAAACCATCCATAATAAACTTCCCTAACTATTTTTCATAACAATAGATTCTAAAATACCAGCCACTGTTTGCGTGTAGTCTGCAATTTTTTCTAAATCATTATATATATCTTTCATTTTAATAATTACGATTGGATCAGTTTCATTTTCAAATAAATCTCTTATACTTTGACGTAATATGTCATCACATCTCGTCTCTAAGTCTTTAATTTTAATCGAGTGTACACGCACATTTTTAAAATCACGTCTTCCAACAAGGTGAACTGTCGTTTTAATTTCACTACAAGACTCTTGAATATTTTTAACAAACGCTTCGATATAGTCGTTATAGCGATTTGTAAAAGTATACATTTGATACATTGCAGCAACTGACTCCATTTGGTCTAAAACGTCGTCAAGTGCGTTTGCAAGTGCTAATATATCTTCACGTTCAATTGGTGTAATAAATGTTTGGTTTAATTCACCAATTAACTCATGCATCAAACTATCTCCGTGAGTTTCTAATACTTTTATCGTATTGAAAAACTCTTCAATCTCTCCTTCTGTTTTTAAATCAATCTTTACAAATTCGTCTGATGCACGGTCTAAGTTTTCTGCCATACCATCTAGTAAAATAGCAAACTTATCCGGCTTTCTTTTAATAAACACAGTGACTCCTCCAGTCAAACAATTACTTCTATTAGAATAGTCCTCTTTTTTAAAAAAATAAATATAAATTTTAATTAATAATGATTTTCATTAGAGATTATTATGAGTGGTCTAAATTTCGTCTTTTTTAACAACATACTTAAGCCAAAAATGACTAGAATAATGATTAAAATAATGATCATTAAATAACCCACTTTAACTTCACCATAATAATTTAAACCAAATCCATAAAATATCGTTGCCATAATTAAATTAAAAATCGTAAACATTGTTAGTGAAAAGACTCCGATATTTTCAAAGAGAAATTCCGACACTTTTGGTAGTCGTTGGATGAGTAATATGAGAAGTAAAAATAATCCTAAACTCATAATTACTCCACCAATATTGTCACCAATTAAGCGACCACTTTTAGATCCTAAACTAAGAATCTCCATCATCTTAATAATCAGACCACTAATTATTGTGACGATCATTAAAATAGTTCCTTTTTGTTTAAAGTAATCTTCGATATTTAATCGGTTAAACATCGAACCGATAAATGTGAGTGGTAACGATAAAAATAAAAACTTATCAAAAAAGTTAATAGTAAATATACTTTGTACATTTAATTCTATCATCGATATTATGTCACTCTCTCGGTATACACCGAGATAATTATTTAACTGCTGAATACTCGAGTAAATAATATTATTTGAATTTGCTGCCACAAGTGCAGGTAGAATTGTCCAAACAATAAAGTATAGACCAAGTAATATAAAAGACGTAATGACACTAATAATTACTGGCTTATCTCTAAAGAATAAAACGACTATCCCACTAATCGGAACGATAAATAAACCAATGAACCCATTAAATAATAAGCTAATAATAAATAATACGATAAAGATCATTAATAACTTTTTAAGGACATCTAACTTATCATAATCTGATCTTGTAATAATAAATCCTGTAATAAGTGACGTGACTGGAATCATCACTCCACTAAAAAACAGATGGTAGAGCTGATAACTTTTCAGCTCTCCACCATAGAAATATTCATATGGATTCACGTAAATCATCGGAAGTAAATAATATATTCCAACTGAAAACATTGAAATGACGAACATAAATCCAATGAGTTGATTATCTCTTTTCACAGTCATAAACGTTTAACACTCCATAGTTGAAATAATATAAATAAACATCGACACGTGTGTTTAATGCTTCTTCAATTGAGCGTCTGTAAATTTCCATTTGAACTTCATAACGTTCAATTAAATCTTTTTCAC
>DWXM01000086.1 GCA_019119225.1 Candidatus Nosocomiicoccus stercorigallinarum | reverse complement strand
GAAAAAGAAATGTTCGGACTTCAAAAAGAGATTTTAGATGCATTTGGACTTTCTAGAGATTAATGATGAAGCGTTTTAAATACCCTTTAGAAGGGGTTAGACGATTACTAAATAAAGATACTCACTTTTTTCTTCATGTGATCACTGCAATTATTGTTGTAATACTTTCAGTAATATTCAAACTCAGTATCACAGAGTGGTTATTTATTATTAGTGCAATATTTTTAGTACTCATAACTGAAGCATTAAATACTTCAATTGAAGAGGTTGTTGATTTAGCAACAAATGAATTTCACCTTAATGCTAAATACGCGAAAGACATCGCAAGTTTTGCAGTATTATTATCGAGTGTTTATGCTGTGATTATTGGCGTTATAATATTTTTACCAAAAATTTTAAAGTTATTAGGAGTGTTTTAACATGGCGATTATTGATGACGGAATTTTTAAAGACGAATGGTATGACGAAGTTTTAAACGCACAACAAAATGCGTATACACCATATTCTAAATTTAATGTAGGTGCATTACTGATTACTGAAGATGATGAATATATTTACGGTGCAAATATTGAGAACGCATCGTATCCTGCAACAATTTGTGCAGAACGTACAGCACTTGTATCAGCTTATGCTAGAGGAATTACTAAATTTAAAGCATGTGTAGTGATAACTGATGCAGACGATCCAGCAAGTCCATGTGGTGTATGTCGACAAGTCTTAAAAGAACTTACACATGATGATATGCCTGTATATATGTTAAGTAAAGATAAGCGCGTCATTAAACGTACAGTCGATGAACTATTACCGCTAGGATTTAGTGGAAAGGATATGGACTAATGTCACAATTTAAATCAGGGTTTATAACTATTTTAGGAAGACCAAACGTTGGTAAATCGACGTTTATGAACCACGTACTTGGACAAAAAGTCGCGATTATGAGTGATAAACCACAAACGACAAGAAATAAAATTCAAGGAGTTTACACAACAGATACGGCTCAAATGATTTTCATTGATACACCTGGTATTCATAAACCAAAACACCAGCTCGGTGAACATATGATGCGCGTTGCGAAACGTACTTTAAAAGAGACTGAAGTGATTTTATTCGTTGTAAACGCAACAGAAAAAAAAGGTCCTGGTGACGAATATATTTTAAATATGATTAAAGATACGAAGACACCTGTCATTTTAGTCATAAATAAAATTGATCTTATCCATCCGGATGAACTTCCTGAAATCATTGAGCGCTATAGTAATGAGTTTGAATTTGCAGATGTCGTACCAATTAGTGCACTACAAGGCACAAATACTACAAATCTTTTAGACGTAATCGAGTCGCACTTAGAAGAAGGACCAATGTACTACCCAAAAGATCGTGTCACAGATCACCCAGAACATTTCATCGTTTCAGAGTTAATTCGTGAAAAAATCTTACTTTTAACAGAACAAGAAATCCCACATTCAATTGGTGTAGAAGTGACGAAAATGAAAAGAGAAGACGATAGAGAAAAAGTAAAAGTTGAAGCGATTATTTACGTCGAGAGAGATTCTCAAAAAGGTATGGTTATTGGTAAAGGTGGTAAAATGCTAAAACGTGTCGGAACGCTTGCGCGTAAAGATATTGAAGCATTACTTGGAGATAAAGTATATTTAGAATTATGGGTGAAAGTCCAAAAAGACTGGAGAAATAAGCCACAATTTATTAGAAATCTTGGCTATAAAGATGAAGAATATTAGGTGATAGTTTGATCCACCAAAATAAAGGCTTTATGATTCGACACACCAATTATAGTGAATCAAGTAAAATTATCACTGTACTGAGTGAAAATGGTGCACTTGTTCCGCTTATGGCGCGCGGATTTAATAAGCCAAGAAGCCCATTTAACAATTTAAAGCAAGGATATAATCATAGTCTTTATACGTATTCAAGACATCGAGGCATGGGGACGCTAACTGAAGTTGACGTAATTAGTCAGTATAACAATATTAATAGTGATTTTGATACGTATACAGTTGCAAGTTTTATTGTAGAACTTATTAATCGTATTACTGATGAAGAAATTGCTGACCCAGCATTATATAAATTGATGTACCAAGCATTTAAATTGTTAGATGATAAAAACGAAAAGTATTCGGTATTAAGTTTTGTCATAATAAAATTATTTCCAAAATACGGGGCATTATTAAATGTCGATCAGTGCGTATTATGTGGAAGTTATAATTATGAAAACATGAATCGTTATTCGTTTAAGTATCACGGAGTTTTATGTAATAATCATATGAATGACGAAGACTTAGAACGCTCAGTTTTTGTAAACAGTCGGTCAATTTATTTAGCGGCATTTTTAAAACATGTTCAAATTGAACATTTAAATTCAATCAATATTGATGAAAAAGACGGGAAGAATTTATTTAAATTTGTCGATATGTTATTTCAAGAATATACCGGAGAGTTTTTTAAAACGAGAAAATTACTCCAAATATAAAAGCAGTGCCGTTAGACACTGCTTTTTTTGATTCATTAATTAATTCATTTTTTCTTTTAAATAATCGTTTAAGTCTTCGATTGCAATACGTTCTTGTTCCATTGTATCTCTGTCACGCACTGTCACTTTATTGTCTTCAACAGAGTCGAAGTCAAATGTAATACAGTACGGCGTACCGATTTCGTCTTGACGACGGTAACGTTTACCAATTGACTGACTTTCGTCGAACTCAATGTTAAAGTCTGGCGCTAGTTGTTCATATACTTTCATTGCTTCTTCACTTAACTTTTTAGATAGTGGCAACACTGCAGCTTTAAATGGTGCAAGTCTATGATGCAGTTTTAATACGTTACGTTCTTGACCGTCGCCGAGGTCTTCAATTTCATAAGCATCAACTAAAAATGCAAGTGTCATACGATCTAAACCAAGAGACGGTTCGATAACGTTTGGCACATATTTTTCATTTGTTTCAGGATCGTGATATTTAAAGTCCGCACCAGAGTACTCCATATGTCTAGATAAGTCGAAGTCTGTACGTGACGCGATTCCCCATAACTCACCCCAACCGAACGGGAATAAGTATTCAAAGTCTACTGTTGAGTTAGAGTAGTGAGATAGTTCATCTTCATCGTGTGCACGAATTCTGATTTTATCCATATCAATTTCTAAATCTTTTAACCATTGTTCAGCGTAGTCTCTCCAATAATCAAACCATTTTAATTCTGTACCTGGTTTACAGAAGAACTGTAATTCCATTTGGTCAAATTCACGAGTACGGAACGTAAAGTTACCTGGAGTAATTTCGTTACGGAAAGATTTACCGATTTGACCGATACCAAATGGTAATTTTTTACGCATTGAACGTTGAACGTTTCTAAAGTTAACGAAAATACCTTGTGCTGTTTCAGGACGTAAGAAAATATCAGTTGATGAGCCTTCTGTCACACCTTGACTTGTTTTAAACATTAAGTTAAATTGACGAATTTCAGTGTAATTATGTGACCCACATATTGGACATTTAATATCCTCTTCTTCGATTAACTTACTCATTGCATCAAATGACATACCATCAGCAACGAATGTATCATCTGTTTTATGCATATGTTCCTCGATTAATTTGTCTGCACGTAGGCGAGATTTACATTCTTTACAGTCGAGCATTGGATCGTTAAAGTTTTCTAAGTGACCTGATGCTTCCCATACTTTAGGGTTCATTAAAATCGCAGCATCGATACCGACGTTATACGGTGATTCTTGAACGAACTTTTTCCACCATTGTTGTTTAACGTTATTTTTTAATTCGATACCTAACGGACCATAGTCCCAAGTATTTGCGAGCCCACCATAAATTTCTGAACCTGGAAATACAAAACCTCTCGTTTTGGCAAAGTTAACGATTTCATCCATAGTGTACTTTTTTTCTTCTGACATTTTATCTTCTCCTTTTACATAAAAAAACCTGGATAACAAAAAACTGTTACCCAGGGGCGAGTATAAACCCGCGGTTCCACCCTAATTTATATTTTAAAAATTGCTTCATTTCGTCATATTATATTTTAAATGCCAAGTCATTTGTTAAGCTTTCACTATTCTTAACTCGCTGTTACAAATATTATATAATTAATATATTACCAATGCAAGAATACTATGCTTTCATAAATTTAGATATGCCGTTATAATTATTTACTATGACTTAAAAGGGATGAGTATTATTTGAAAGATTTAAAGTTATTTATCGTTTCAGATTCAATCGGTGAAACTGGAGAACTTGTTGCACGTGCTGCACTTGCACAGTTTAATATCGATTCAACAGAAAATTATTTAGAACGAATTTCTCATATTACAACAAAAGAAGACATCGATAAATTCATTAGTAGTATACCTGATGAAAATATTGCGGTGTTATATACATTTGTCGCTCCAGAACTTTCAAAATATATGGCGTCAAAATTGGATGAACTTAAAATTCCATATGTTGATATTATATCGCCGATTATTGATTTAATTAGTCAAAGTGTCAATGAAGCACCACTTGAAGAACCGGGACGTGTCCATCAACTTGATTCAGACTACTTTAAAAAAATAGATGCGATTGAGTTCGCGGTGAGATATGATGACGGAAAAGATCCATCAGGGTTAAAGCATGCGGATATTGTATTAATTGGAGTTTCAAGAACATCAAAAACTCCACTGTCACAATTTCTAGCATATAGAGGATATAAAGTCGTAAATATTGCTTTAGTACCAGAGGTAAGTTTACCTGTAGAATTATTTGAAATTGATCCAAGTAAATGCATCGGTTTAAAAATAGATTCTGACGTTTTGTTTGAAATTCGAAAGCAAAGACTCCAACAACTTGGATTATTTGAAAATGCGACATATGGACAAAATGAACGTATTGTAGAAGAACTCAAATATTTTGAAGACACGATTGAAAAAATTGGGTGTCGAACTATTAACGTGACAAATAAAGCGATTGAAGAAACTGCAAGCGAAATTATTCGTATCATGAATTTATAATTTATAGAGGTGTGTTAAGTGGCGAATCAGTCAGTTACCGAACAAGTGAAAGAATCCGTTGATATCGTTGACTTAATTTCTGAATATGTCGATTTAGAAAAACGGGGCAGTAATTATTTAGGACTTTGTCCATTTCATAATGAAAACACCCCTTCATTTAACGTCAATAGAGAAAAAGGTTTTTATTATTGCTTTGGTTGTCAAGCCAGTGGATCTGTCATTGATTTTTATAAAGAAATGGAAAACTTATCGTTTAGTGAAGCATTAAGAGATTTAGGGAATCGTGCAGGTCTAAAAATAAAATATAAACAAGAAAATATTAACTCTAAAGACTTACAATTAATTAAAATGCATGAGCATCTCGTCGATTTATATCATGAAATTTTAACGGAAACAAAAGAAGGCGAAACAGCATTAAAATATTTACTCGACCGTGGATTTACACTAGAACAAATTAAACGTGAAAAAATCGGACTATCACCGAATATGTCTGACGGTACAATAAAAGTTTTAGAAAAATTAGGTTATTCAAAAGAAATGATGTACCAAGCAGGACTCGTTGCGAGAAATGAAGAAACTTTTCAATATTTCGACCGATTTAGAAATAGAATTATGATTCCAATTAAAAACCATAAAGGGAGATATGTTGCATTTACCGCACGTGCTTTAGGTGATGATCATCCAAAATATTTAAACTCACCTGAAACTGATATATTCCATAAAAGTCGTTTAATTTTTAACTTATCAGATTCTTATAAAGTCATACAAGACCGTAAAGAAGTTATCATGATGGAAGGGCATATGGATGTTTTAAAAGTAAAAGGTACGAACATAAAAAACGTTGTTGGAACGATGGGGACAAGTGTGTCTAAAGAGCAAATTGAAATTCTTAAAAGAGTCACTCAAAACATCACACTAATGTTTGATGGAGATAAAGCAGGTAAAAATGCTACAACTTCAGTCGGTGAAAAAATATTAGAAATGCAAGCAAATCCATACGTCATTTCACTACCCAGTGGTATGGACCCAGATGAATATATTGAAAAATACGGCAGAGAATCATTCGAAAATTATATTAAAGAAAATAGAGATCATTTTATTTTATATGACGCAAAAGAAAAGCTTAAAGATTCTAAAGACAATGATCTAATGTTTACTGAAAATTTAAACCGTTCAATTCAACTACTTAAATATGTTCAAAATGAAGTTGAAGAAAGTCGAATTTTAAGAGGGCTTTCTGATTTATATGAAATTGAAGCGGATTTAATTAAACGTCAACTACCAAAAAGAAAAGATGTCAGAAAGCCAAAAGAAACATTTCATCGTCCGTCTATTTTGGATGTAACATCAAGAGAATTTAAAGAAAGACATATTATTCATACATTTATCAATGATAAGTCAACACTTGAAACATTTAAAACCAAATTAGACTCTGAATTATTTCAAACTGAAGGATATTATGGTATAATTAAGAACTTAATGGAGTATTTTAGCGAATTCGATACATTTGATAAGCAAATGTTTTTATCCTATATTGACCATGAACAATTAAGTAATTTAGAGCGTATATTAGACACTGACTTACCTATATTAGGAGAAAGTGAATTAAATGATTACGTGAATGCAATAAGTGGTATGAGTTCAAGTAGTGGAGAGAAAAATAGGCTAATCAAAGAAATTGAGCAAGCGGAACTCATTGGAGATGACACACGAGCATTAGAACTATTTAGTCAACTAATAGAACTACAAAAATCTCCAAAGTCAAAATAATTATAGGGGGATTTCAATGTCCAATAAAAAGACAACATTAATAGATGAAAATGAGATTGACATGACGAATATTGAGTCTGTTAAAAGTTATCTACTTGAAAAAGGTAAGCAATCGGGAGAATTATCACATGAAGAAATTGCCGATAAGCTACAAAATTTTGACTTAGATTCAGATGCGATGGATGAGTTCTTCGAACAAATCCATACGGCTGAAATCGAATTAGTAAATGAAAAAGACGCAGACGATAAAGACGAAAAATTAGATGTTCGTGATATGTCAGCGCCTGTTGGTATTAAAATTAACGACCCAGTACGTATGTATTTAAAAGAAATTGGTCGCGTTGATTTACTTACAGCTCAAGAAGAGGTCGAATTAGCTAAAAGAATTGAACAAGGTGATCTCGAAGCAAAAAATAAACTCGCGGAAGCGAACTTACGTTTAGTTGTAAGTATCGCAAAACGTTACGTTGGTCGTGGTATGTTATTCTTAGACCTTATTCAAGAAGGTAATATGGGACTTATTAAAGCAGTAGAGAAATTTGATTTTACTAAAGGTTTCAAATTCTCAACTTACGCAACATGGTGGATACGTCAAGCAATAACACGTGCTATAGCTGACCAAGCGAGAACGATTCGTATACCTGTTCATATGGTTGAAACAATTAATAAATTAATACGTATCCAAAGACAATTACTTCAAGACTTAGGCCGTGAACCTACACCTGAAGAAATTGGTGAAGAAATGGATATCCCGGCGGATAGAGTTAGAGAAATTCTTAAAATTTCACAAGAACCAGTGTCGCTTGAAACACCGATTGGTGAAGAAGATGACTCTCACCTTGGTGACTTTATCGAAGATGTGGAAGCACAAAGTCCTTCGGATCACGCGGCATATGAAATGCTTAAAAATCAACTAGAAGACGTTTTAGATACACTTACAGATCGTGAAGAAAATGTGCTTCGTTTACGTTTTGGATTAGATGATGGACGTACACGTACACTTGAAGAAGTCGGAAAAGTATTTGGTGTAACACGTGAACGTATTAGACAAATAGAAGCAAAAGCTTTAAGAAAGCTTCGTCACCCATCACGATCAAAGAAACTAAAAGATTTTATGGATTAATTGTGAACAAAGTGTATATTTACTACAAAAACTCGTTGGAATTTATTTGCAATTAGTATACAATTGAATAAGAATATGCTAATTAAAGGGGAGGGCAATTTAATGAATAAGAATCCAATTATCCCATTCTTATTAATCATCTTCTTAGGTGTTGGACTTGTTTTCTTACTATCTTCATACGGCGCAACGGATGATGGTAGCAGTGAAACAGCTGACAACGGAAGTGAAGAGCAAGAAAGTGCGTCATCTGGAGACGTAGATGGTGAAGCAATTGCAAAAGATAACTGTGCTTCATGTCACGGTCAAGACTTCTCAGGCGGTATGGGTCCTGCTTTAGCTGGAACTAGCTTAGACGAAGATACTTTCCATGACGACGTAAGAAATGGTATTGATGGTACTTCAATGCCAGCACACTCTGAAGATCAAATTTCAGATGAAGAAATCTCTGCTATGTATCAATTCTTTACAGAATAATTAATAATGAATTTTAAACTCCTACATAATTAGTGTAGGAGTTTTTTATTTCTAAAATAGGTGAAAATAATGATAGATTTGAGATTAGAAGCAGTTAGTAAATATGTAGTTGGAACTAAATTATTAGATGTTGGTAGTGACCATGCATATTTACCAATTTATTTAATTAATAATAACCAAATAGATTCAGCAGTCGCAGGTGAAATTGTTAAGGGTCCTTATGAAAATTCTATTTCTAATATTAAAGGTCATAATTTAGAAGATGTGATTGAAGTTAGACTTGGTTCAGGACTAAGTGTCATTAAAGACTCTGAGAAGTTTGATACAATTACAATATGTGGTATGGGTGGACCACTGATCGCATCGATTATTAAAGACGGAGTAAAGTACTTAAACAATCGACCACGCTTTGTCATAAGCTCAAATATATATGGTGAATCCGTCAGAAGACAAATGAATGACGAAGGATATTCAATCGTTCAAGAAGAAATTAACTACTATAATGACAAGTTTTATGAATTAATGGTATTTGATTATGGTAAAACAGATTATACAGATTTAGAATATAAATTCGGACCAGTAAATTTAAGTGAACGTACAGAATTATTTTTATTAAAATTAAAGAAAGATAAATCTCATCTAGAACATATTAAAAAGCAAATCGAAATGTCTGGTAAAACGAATCATAAGTTAAAAGAAATTACTGATGAAATTAATTTAATAAGTCAGGTGATTAATAATGAATATTAAAGAGTTAATAAAAAAGCTTAATAATATTGCACCATTTAATGATGCTGAAGACTGGGATAATGTTGGTTTACTAGTAGGATCTAATGACAACGAAGTGACAGGTGTAATGACGACGTTAGACTGTAATTTAGAAGTGATTGAAGATGCAATAGATAATGGGGTAAATACAATTATTGCGCATCATCCGATTATCTTCCCTAAAATTTCAAGACTTGATGATAGTTATCAAGCAAATATTATTAAAACATTAATTAAAAACGATTTAAATTTAATTGCAATGCATACGAATTTAGACCATCAAAGTAACGGTGTTAGTAGTATTATTGCTCGAAACCTTGGGTTAAAAGTCGTATCACCTTTAATTAGACATGATGAAGTATCTTATAAATTAAGAGTAAATATTCCTAAAGAAGATAAAGAAGATTTTAAAAAACAGTTAAATAAAATTGGATTTGGAAATCAAGGGGACTACAGTGAATGTTTCTTTGAATATGATGTTAACGGTCAATTTAAACCAAACGAACAAGCAAATCCGACAATTGGAACGAATAACGAATTAGAAT
Source organism: Candidatus Nosocomiicoccus stercorigallinarum (assembly GCA_019119225.1). Taxonomy (GTDB): domain Bacteria; phylum Bacillota; class Bacilli; order Staphylococcales; family Salinicoccaceae; genus Nosocomiicoccus; species Nosocomiicoccus stercorigallinarum. The sequence goes on along the minus strand of DWXM01000086.1, from coordinate 8,099 downwards.
ACGTAGACGAAGTTATCATTGAATCAATCTTCGATGGAAGTAGAGAAAAAATAATAAATATGATTAATGCACATCCGTACGAAGAACCCGCATATGATGTATTTAAAATTACGAAACCTACAAGTAAAGGACTCGGTGTCGTTGCTGAATTTAATGGAACGATGGATGATTTAGTAGAAGTTGTACGTAATCAATCAAAATCTCCTGTCGTTAATGTTGTTAAAGGTAATGACGATACAATGACGCGTGTTGCAATAATCGGCGGAAGCGGTGCGAGTTTTATCTCTCAAGCGAAAAGACAAGCAGATTGTCTAATTACTGGGGACATTAAATACCATGAAGCATTTGATGCTAAAGAAGAAGGCTATAATTTAATTGATGCAGGTCATTATTTAGAGTATATGATGATCGAAGGGTTAAAAGATTTACTTAATGAGCATTTAGATTTAAAAGTAGTTGCTACAAAAGTGAATACAAATCCTTTTATGTAATATAAAAGATTGATGTCTTGAATTATATTTTAAGCACTCTTTAACGCAAATCGTATTTGCGTTAAAGAGTTTTTTTATTTTATTAATGATTAAAGTAATTACGTAAACGAATGACTAAGTGAATTTACATAAACATGATTTATATTAAACTAGTAATAATATGTAAACGAAACGTATGTTTTACGTTAACTAATAAAATTTAATTTAACGAAAAGCTAAATCTACATATAAAAACGTAGATGTCTATAGACATCTACGTTTTTAATATATATTACATTGGACCGTAGTTGATAAAGTACGCAACTACGAGTAATACCGCAGCGATTGTATACCAAATAAGAAGTAACGGCCAAATGAATTTGATCCAATCTGTATATTTAATTTTTGCGATTGCTAATGCCGCCATGAAATAACCAGATGTCGGATAGAAAATGTTTGAGAATCCGTCACCAAATAGAAATGCAAGTACGGCTGTTTGTCTTGTCATTTCTGTTAAGTCAACGATTCCAATAATAATTGGCATTGTTGCAGCTGCTTGACCACTACCTGACGGGATTAAGAAATTAATTAATGCTTGCACAATCATCATTGCAACTGGAACTACTGTTTCAGGTAAAACAAGGACGACTTTGCTTAGACCGTAGACGATTGTATCCATAATCATACCATCTGCTAATACGACTGAGATTGCACGAGCCACCCCAACGATGAATGCCCCAAGTAAAATCATACGCATACCATCATTCATGTATTCAGCAATTTTAGATGGTTTTAGTCCTGCAATTAATCCAATCACAATACCAGAAAAGATATAGTAACCACCTAATTCTAAGAAGTACCATTTATATTGAAAAATCATAAATGCCATTAATACAAGTAAAATGATTAATACAAATGTAGCAATCGTTGTTCTAGTCTCTGACTTTGGATATTTAATCTCTTCTTTTACGAATTCACTATCATCGACATCGTCTGTAACAAGAGATGCTTCTGGATTTTTTTGTACTTTTTTAATATATCTGCTTACAAAGATGATACCAACCGTTAGCATAATCACTAATGCAATCGCACGATACCATAAACCTGAGAATAATGGAAGTTCAGCAATTGTATGTGCAGTACCGACGTTTGCTGCAGTTGTTAAACCACAGGCAAAACCAACAACCGTGGAAATTAATATAATAGCTGTTGCTGCAATACGATCATACCCAAATTTTAAAAATAGGGGTAGCAATGCTGGTAAGAATATTAGAGACGCTTCAATCATTCCTGTCATTGCAACGAATAGTGCAAGTGCAAAAGAAATGACTGGAATAATAAGTAATCCTTTATTTCCAAATGTCTTAATTAAGAAGTTTAGGATTACGTCAATAATTCCTGCTTTTTCAATTACACCAAACATTGCACCAATAGCTAAAATACCAAATATAATAATAACAGTTTCTTCAATACCTCTTGGAATCGCTGTCATAAATTCCATAAATGTTACTGGTGCTTGTTCAATATAATGGAATGTGTCTGCGATTATTACATTGATACCGTTTACTTCTTCACGGTCAAATTCTCCTGCAGGTATAATATACGATGCGAGTGCTGCAAGAAAGATAATTAGAAATAAAATGACATAAATATGGGGCATTTGAAAGCCTCGTTTCTTCTCACTACTTGTTTTACGCAAATTAATCACCTCTTAAGTCTATTTGTCGTTAAGTATACAGAATGTTTTGTAAATAAATCAATGATTTAATTAAATTAATAAAAAATGATATATTAAATAGGGAGTCAAATAGTCTCAGGTGGAAGGTGATTTTTTGGAGGCATTTGGGGAGAAGTACGGTGTGACTTTAATGTTCTTAATACCGATTGCTATTTTTACGGTCGCATTTACAGATCATTTTATTAGTTACATAGTAATGGCAATTATTTTTGCAATATTTAGCTTTATTATAGAAAAAAATATAAAAGAAAAGCATGAAGACGAATCGAAAGAACTTGTAAATAAACGTGTCGGTAATATTGTTATTCCTGCTGTATTTGTATTTATGATTGTCAATCTTATCATTGTATTTATTTAAAAAAGCGACTGATTAATATCAGTCGCTTTTGTTATTTTAAAATCTCAACAGGTTTTGGATTTTTAATATTTGGTAAAATCTTTTCTTTTGGTACTGTTGAAATTGGTTGTTGTGGGTTTTCAGGATCATAGTTTGTAAAGTAGTCAATCACTTCTTTAACGATTTGTGTCGGTGTTGAAGCACCTGCAGTAATCGCTACAGACTCTATACCGTGAAGCCACTCTAATTTTAACTCACTAAGTGATGAAATTCGGTAAGCATTTGTATGGGCGATTTCTTTTGATACTTGGGCAAGTCTATTTGAGTTGTTACTTTTTGGGTCACCTACAACAATTAAAAGCTCAGCTTCTTTTGCTTGCTCAGCAACTGCTTCTTGACGAACTTGAGTTGCCATACAAATTTCTCTATGCACTTCGATATGTGGAAATTCTAATTTTAATGCGTCCATAATATGCTGCACATCCCACTGACTCATTGTTGTTTGGTTAGTTACGATGAGCTTTTTATCTTGTAAACGATTCGGAAGATGTTTAACTTCCTCTTCAGTTTCAATTAAGTGAACTTTGTCAGGTGAAACACCAACAGCACCCTCAGGCTCTGGGTGGCCTTTTTTACCGATGTAAATAACTTCATAACCTTCTTCAGTTTTATTTTCTATAAGGTCATGGGTAAATTGAACATCTGGGCATGTTGCATCTATACAAGTGAGACCTTTCTCACGCGCGCGTTGTTTTACTTCAGGTGAGACACCATGAGCAGTAAAAATAACTGTACCTTCTTCAATTTGTTCTAATATTTCTAAGCGGTTTTTACCATCTAATGTGATGATACCCTCATCTTCAAATGCATCTGTTACGTGTTTGTTATGAACAATCATTCCTAAAATGTAGATGGGTCTAGGTAATGACTGATCTAGTGACGCGTTTTTAGCAATTACCATCGCATCAACAACACCGTAACAATATCCACGTGGCGCAATTTTTATAATATCCATTAAGATGCCTCCTCTGTACTGATTATATATGATTATGATGTGATTTCAAATGAATCACTTAAGCTATCTTAATCATCTATGTTCATGTATAATATAGACCGAGTTAAAATAGAAATAGGTGAGAACATGAATGCATTTAAACGATTTGATTTTAAAGAAGAAATGCTAGAAGCGGTTGAAAATATACACTTTACACACCCGACTTTAGTACAAGAACGCGTAATTCCAAAAATTTTAAAAGGAAATAACGTTATTGTTCAAAGTTCAACAGGTAGTGGTAAAAGTCATGCATTTTTACTACCAATTATTAATAATATTCACCCCGAAGATAAAAAAGTTCAGTCAATAATAATCGCACCAACACGCGAACTCGCGCGCCAATTATATAATATGGCGTCAGAGGTTTTAAAGACTTTCCCTGACATTGAAGCAAAGCTTTTTATCGGTGGTAAAGATTTTGAAAGAGACCAAACGCGTGCAGAAAACAGTCCGCACATAGTAATTGGTACACCAAACCGCATATTAGAGTTAATTCACTCATCGAATTTAAAAGTGTCTGAGGCGAATTCTTTAGTGATCGATGAAGCGGATTTAAGTATCGATTTAGGATTTTTAGAAATAATAGATAAAATATCAAACGCAATAGATTCGTCTGCACAGTTTTTAGTATTTTCTGCGACAATTCCAAATGATTTACAACACTTTTTACAAAAATATTTAACACATACAGAAGTGCTTGTCATTGATAATACAAAGCAAAAAGCAAATATTCACTATAGCTTAATTCCAGTACGTAGCGATAATAAAATGTCAAAAGTACTTGATATTACTGAAAATATTACACCATATTTAGGATTTATATTTGCAAATAGTCGTGAAAGAGCAGATGAGTTGTACGAATACCTTGCACAAAATGGTGTGAATGTTGGTGTATTTCACGGTGGATTAAAACCGAGAGAACGTAAACAAGTGATTAACCAAATTCATAATTTAGAATATATGTGGGTTGTAGCAAGTGACCTTGCAGCTAGAGGTCTAGACTTCGACGGGGCGAGTCACGTAATTAACTACGATATTCCAAGAGAAATTGAATTCTTTACTCATAGAGTTGGTCGTGTCGGTCGTGGTGAATATAGTGGTGTTGCGATTACTTTATATGAACCGAACGAAACAGACTTAATTGACCAAATTGAAAGTAAAGGTTATAAATTTAGTCACGAAGATTTAATTCGAGGTGAATTACGTCAAATTAAAGATCGTAAAAAACGCTCAGAGAGACGTAAAAAAGAAGTAAAACTTGATGAAGATTTATCTTATAAAGTAAGAAAACCGAAAAAAGTTAAACCTGGTTATAAGAAAAAGATGAAACAAGACTTAGAAAAACTTAAACGTGATAAGCGTAAACAATATGCACAAAATCAAAAAAGAAAAAATAAGAAGAGGTAAGATAATATGTTGATTGGTTCACATGTCCCGATGAATGGTAAAAAGATGTTAGAGGGTGCCGTAGAAACAGCACATTCATACGGAGAAAATACATTTATGATCTATACTGGTGCACCTCAAAATACGAGAAGAAAACCAATTGAAGAATTAAATATTGAAAAAGGGCAATCATTGATTAAAGAATACGGCATGAAAGATATCGTCGTTCATGCACCATACATTATTAACATCGGAAATACAACGCGTGAAGGTGTGTTTGACCTAGGCGTTGACTTTTTAATTAATGAAATTGCACGAACTGAAGCAATTGGTTCTAATCAAATCGTTTTACATCCTGGGGCACATGTTGGTGCGGGTGTAGATGCAGGTATTGAATCGATTATTAAAGGTTTAAACATTGTTTTAGAAGAAAAACACGATGTTCAAATTGCTTTAGAGACGATGGCAGGTAAAGGCACTGAAATCGGTCGTAACTTTGAAGAAATCGCAAGAATAATTGACGGAGTCACACATAACGAACGTTTAAGTGTTACATTTGATACGTGCCACGTTCATGACTCTGGATACGATATTAAAAATGACTTTGACGGTGTTTTAAATGACTTTGACAAAACAATTGGTATCGACCGCATTAAAGTGCTTCACATAAACGATTCTAAAAACGAAGTCGGTGCGAAAAAAGATAGACACGAAAACTATGGGTTTGGTCATATCGGTTTTGACGCGTTACAGTATATCGTTAATCATGAAGAATTCAAAGATTTACCAAAAATCTTAGAAACACCTTTTGTCGGACTCGACAAAAAAGATAAACAGCCCCCATACAAACATGAAATTGAAATGATTAAAAGTGGTCAATTCGATCCACAATTACTTGAAAAAATAAATCCAAATATTAATCAGTAACTGATAAAGAGCACTTAAAATAGTGCTCTTTTATTTTACAATTCGTAATGATTACGGTAAAATAATACAATTGAAGTGATTGAAAGTGAAGGTGAAAAACATGACAACACCCATATTTGAAATTAGAGATGTCAGCTATAACTATTATGAAAAGATGGAGACAACAGTCGCTTTACAAAATATTAATTTAAAAATTAATCGAGGGGAATTTATGGCGATTGTCGGACCAAACGGCTCTGGTAAATCAACATTGTTAAAATTAATATTAGGAATTAAAAAGCTACAAGAAGGCGAAATACTCATAAACGGTAAGCCTGCCAGTCGAAAAAATAGAGAGACGAAGGTCGGTTACGTATCTCAAAAAGCCGCTTCATTTGCAAAAGGCTTCCCAGCAACTGTTAAAGAAGTAGTATTAAGTGGCTTAACTAAAAAACGTGGATTATTTAAAAGATTTAATAAGGAAGACTACGACGCATTAGATTATGTTTTAGATTTATTAGATATTGAAGATTTAAAAGATAAAAATATTGCGAGTCTATCAGGTGGTCAAACACAGCGTGTGTTTATTGCGAGAGCATTAATTAATAATCCAGAAATTCTCGTATTAGACGAGCCAACTGAAGGAATTGACGCAAGAAATATTAATAGTTTTTATGAAGTATTAACACTGTTAAAAGAAGAGGGTACGACAATCCTTCTTGTGACACATGATATTGGTGTCGTTATTGACCAAGCCGATACTGTAGCTTGTCTTAATGAGCATTTACATTTCCATGGTACGAATCAAGAATTTCGTAATTTAGATGAAGCACAACTCTCAAAAGTTTATGGATTTCCAATTCAACTCGTGAGTCACGATCACGATAGAAGCTGTTGTGAGGTGCCACATGTTAATTGATGCATTACAAACTTATGAATTTATGAGATATTCGTTTATTAGTGGGATTATCGTCGGATTAATTGCACCGTTACTCGGAACATTTATTGTCGTAAGAAGACTAAGTTTAATCGCCGACGCACTATCTCATATATCTCTAGGTGGGATTACTTTTGGTGTTTATATCACAAGTGTCACTGGGTTTTTAATTAACCCATTAATTACAGCAGTCCTTTTTTCAATTGTCGGAGCTTTGAGTATTGAAAAAATGCGTACAGTATATAAGCACTTTTCAGAGATTTCAATACCAATTATTATGAGTCTTGGTATAGCATTATCTGTCGTGTTTTTATCGTTATCTAATGGATTTAATCAAGACTTATTTGGATATCTATTTGGTAGTATTAGTGCCGTGACAAGAAACGATTTAATTTTAATTAGTATTATTGGAGTTATCGTAGTTTCATTCGTTGTATTATTATATAAGGAAATGTTTTTACTATCATTTGATGAAGAATATAGTGAAGTTATGAAGATTAGCGGTGTGATACATTTTATTTTTATCGTGTTAGTTGCGTTAGTCATTAGTGCATCTATGAGAATCGTCGGTACGTTATTAGTGAGTGCTATGATGACTCTACCTGTCGCAGCAGCTATGAGAATAACTTCAAGTTTTAAAACATTAATTCTAATGAGTATTATTTTTGGTGAAATATCTGTACTCATTGGTTTAATATTAGGATTCTATTTAGACATTGCTCCAGGTGGAATGATTGTATTAGTTGCGATATTTATTTTAGCGATGACATTTGTCGTCAATCGAATCGGAGTGAAGATGAATGCATAATCATACTATTGATAAAGAAGAAGTTAAATCAATATTAAAGGAAAATAATTTAAAATTAACAAAACAAAGATTGTCATTACTCGACATTTTTTTAGAAAATGAAAATTATGTAAGCGCAAAATATGTCTATGATAAAATGGCTGAGATTTATGAAGGAATCAGTTATGATACGATATATAGAAACTTATATACACTGTATGAAATCAATGTCTTAGAAGAAACGACATTTAACGGTGAGAAGCATTATATGATTTCTTGTAGTGACCATCATCACCATCATTTTATTTGTGAAAATTGTGGTATGGTAAAAATTATTCATTACTGTCCAGTAGAAACTTGGCAAAAAGAAATACCAGGCGCTAAAATCAATAGTCACAAAATAGAGTTGTATGGTCTCTGCTCAAAATGTCAGAAAGGATGATTTTATTCATGAGAAATAAATGGTATTTTTTAATACCAGTTC
>DWXM01000085.1 GCA_019119225.1 Candidatus Nosocomiicoccus stercorigallinarum | reverse complement strand
ATTGTAAATGCAACGATAAAACTCACTACCGTCATATACTCTGCAGGTATATGAATTAAATTAAATAATGGATTTAAGAGTATTGAGAATGTCGATTCACCAATCCAACCAAGTCCAAGTGCTGTAATTGTAATTCCCAATTGACATGCTGATAAATAATAATCAAGATGTAAAATCATATGTTTTACAAGCTCTGCTTTTTTATTACCTTCATCGATATATTGATCAATTTTAGATAATCTTGCTTTAACAAATGCAAATTCAGACCCTACAAACATCATCGTTAGTAAAATGAGTAGGACAAATATAAATAAATTTAAGATTGTGGTCGTAGCCAATACGTTCCCGAACTTCGGGTTCACCTCCATAGTATAACTATAGAAAAATAAGTCTCTTTACTTTTTTCAATATAGTATTGATATTTTACCATATCCCTTTTATTTTGAATATAATTATACAATTATTGTTGAAGAAAACCTTGTTGAATCAGTGCTACTTTTGACGCATTATTTTTCAAGTCTTCAGGCGCCACTGTTTCTACAATTTCTCCATCTTTTAAATAATGAATATAATCAAACGATTTTAAATGACTAAAGTCATGCGTGACAACAATTAACGTTTCTTTTTTTAAAATTAATTGCCACATTTTCTCTCTTAATTTCTCATTTAAATGTGCGGTTGGCTCATCCATAATCCATGTACTTTTACTTTCTAAAGACATTCGAATTGCGTGCAGTCGTTTTCTTTCACCAGCTGAAATTTGTGCACTTGAAAATATATAATCGTCTAGCTTCAATGATTTTAATTCAAAGTATTCAAGATAGTCGTTTAACGTATGATGATCGACTTTATTTTTACCAAACATCGTTAAATTATCCTCGAGTGTCCCATTATAGAAATCTAGAAATTGTGGCATAACACTTGCATCTTTTGTAATCAGTTGATGAAGTAACGTAGACTTTCCTGATCCACTCGGTCCAATAATGACGTGCTTCTCACCTTTATTTACATTTAACGTCACGTTTTTTAGTACGTCACGTTTTGAATTGTCATATCGATACGTTAAGTTTTCAACTGCTAAATTGTTATTAAACGTCTCTTTACTTTCAGTACTTGCTTCTAGCATATTTACAGTATTTCTAACACGTTGAACTTCACTTACTGGCTGCATGACAGGGATAAGTACTTCTACAACGTTTATAAAAATCAGAATAATCATCGGAAGTAGAAGCACGTCACTCGTATACGTAATAATAAGTGCAATCCCAACGATCTGTAGAATCTGTGCGTACATCCGCATATAACTTACAACATCTTGACGACTTTCATTTAATTTCGCATGTTCTTCAATTAACGTTTTAATTCTGTTTCTTTTTTCTTCTACTTCTTTATTGATAAAGAGATCTGAATACCCGTAAATTAAACTGTAAATATTTAAATATAATTTAGACTCTGTACGTTCTTTATCGTCATAAAGTTTAGTGCTTCTACGCTTAAATAAAATTGGGATAAAAAATAGTACAAATAACGAAAACAGACTGAGAATAATCAGCAGTTTTATATCGATATATAGCGACAATATAGTAATAATTAGTGCGATTGTGATTGCAGTAATTATTGGGTATACCATACGAATGTAGTAGTTTTCAATCTCATCAAAATATTGATTCAGTTTTTCAATTAAACGAACGTCTCTCATATTTTCTTTATGTGATAACGTTTCTCTTAAAAACCCAACACGGAGACGGTTAATCATTTGAAACGTTGCTTCATGTGAGTAAAGTCTCTCGAAATATTTAAATATACCTTTAGACATACCACTTAATTTGATGATGACGATAATTAAAATAATCGCAATAAGTGGTGGGTTAAAATAACTCAGGCTTATCATGTAACCACTTAAACCAAAAATTAAAACGCCAACGAGTCCACTTAGTACACCGAGGATAATGCTGAAAAATACTTTTAATTGTTCATTTTTTAAAAATTTCATGCACTCACCTCTAGCGTTTCATTTTTCATTTTGATATGTGTATTTGCGATATTTAAAAGTTTTTCTTTATGAACGACTGCGATAATTAAATGGTTTTTCTTTAATTCTTTTAAATGCTCTAACACGACTCTTTCTGTTTCTTCATCTAAAAATTCTGTTGGTTCGTCCATTAAAATAATTTTAGGTTTTAACAGTAATACTCTTGCAAGTTTTAAACGAACGATCTCTCCACCGCTTAACGGAACGTTGTTATTTACTATTAATGTATTTAACCCGTCATCTAGCGACATAATACTTGTGTATAAATTTAAATCTTTGAGTACTTTAATGATTGATTCATCGTCTACGTTTTCAAAGTATTCTTTGAACGTAATATCTGAAAGATATAGATCGTCTGAAATATAGCCAAAATCATCATGCGGGATTATAATTTCACCAGACTCGACAGGCTTTAACCCTCCGATTGAATTTAAAAGTGTTGTCTTTCCGACACCGGATTTTCCAGTAATCGCGATAAGGCCGGTGTCATTAAAATTTAATGTCGTATTTTTTAATAACTCTCGGTCTGTTTTTAACGTAATATTTTTAAGTTGTAGATTATCTCCGAAAGTACGATATTCTCTTGCTTTCGGTTTTATACTCGCGTTAAACTTTTCTAAATGACCGTCCGCGAGTTTTCCGTTATGAAATTCTGTGCCCATCACTTTTAGTGACGCGTAAAATTCTGGCGCCATCAGTAAAACAAAGAAACTTTGGTAAAATGTTATATTTTCAAAAATAATAATTCTAAGACCAACTTCTAAAGCAGTGAGTCCAATACCTAAAATTGTTATAAATTCTAACATTAACGTCGATTGGAATGCGTATTTTAAAATATGCATCGTCGTCGCTAAAAAATTTTCATTGCTTGTCTCTAGTGTGTCGTTCGCTTCTTTTTCAGCATTTGTAAACTTCACCGTATCTTTACCGCGTACTAAGTTTAAAAACAACGTTCCCATCTCATCGAACTCTGTCGCTTGAGTCAGTGCTTCATCTTCAGTTTTAAGACCGACTAATATATAAAATAGTGGGATAAAAGGCGCAGTAGTTAGTAATATAATTGCGGCGATTGGCTCAATGAAAAATAACACCGCAATAATTGCAACAACTTTTGTCGTTGTTAAAACAACTGTCGGTATAAAACTCATTTGGTACGGGCGATATTTTTCTAAATGTACAAATAATGCGTTTAATATCGATTCACTCTCTCGTTTAGAATTAACGTCAATACTATCTAATAGCTGAGATGCTTTTTCAGTAACTATTGTACTCGCCACTTGGCCTGAATATTTGTTGTACATAAAAGTAACAAGTACAAAGAGTAAAAAGTATAGGACCATTAATATTAAAGATTTACTCACATCTGTTTTAAATATAATTAATCCTTCGAGTAATTTAGATAGTTCGTGACCAAATAATATATAAAGTAATGCGATAAGTACCGATATTAACGTATAATTCACTAAATATTTCTTATCAATGTCTAATTTCAACACTCCACCTCCATTAAAAAAACGTGGGAGATCATTTCTCCCACGTTTATTATCCCCCGATATAACTCATGTTAATTTTGTTACGTGCTTTTCTTTCTTCTTCAGTAATTTTATGACGAATTGCTGAGTACTGATCATCGCGCTTGTTCCATACGCCCATCAGTACGTCTTCTAAGTCTTCGTCAGAAATGCCACTACGTAGAAGCGACTTAATATCAAATCCTTCAGTTGCAAATAGACAGCCGTAAAATTTACCATCTGCAGAAAGTCTTGCACGTGTACAAGATGAACAGAAGTTTTCTGACACACTCGTAATAAAACCTAAGTGTGAATCTGTATCTCTATGCTTATATACTTTTGCTACTTCTCCAAAATAGGCTGGTTCTAATGGATCGAGCGTGAACTCTTCACGTAACATATCTAGAATTTCTTCTTTAGATACTACTTTTTCAAAGTTCCAACCATTATCATTACCAACATCCATAAATTCAATGAAACGTAGCGTTACTGGTGTGTCCTTAAAGTGACGCGCCATCGGTACAATTTGATGGTCATTTAACCCCTTTTGAACGACCATGTTCACTTTAATATCGTATCCAAGAGATATTGCGTAATCGATATTTTCTAAAATTCTCGATGTACCGATTCCTCGGTCGTTAATTTGACCGAATAATTCACTATCTAAAGCATCTAACGATATATTTAAACGTTTTAATCCTGCATCATACAGTTTTTTACCATGCTTTTTAAGTAGTAATGCATTTGTTGTCATTCCAATATCTTCGATACCTGGAATGCCATTTAATCTTTCGATTAATTTATATAAATCTTTACGCATGAGTGGTTCTCCACCAGTAATACGTAACTTTTTAACACCTAAGTCTGCATATACGCGAGCAAGTCTTTCAATTTCCTCGAAAGATAATAAATGCTCTTGTGGTAAGAAAACATAATCGTCACCAAAAATTTCTTTTGGCATGCAGTACTGACATCTAAATTGACATTTATCCGTCACTGAAATACGGAGATCTCGAAGCGGACGACCAAATTTGTCAGTCACTTGTTTCATATATATCCTCCTCTAGAGAATATCCGTTTTACGATTGATGTTTTGAAACATCGATTCAGTAAACTCGTACTCTTCAATGTTTAACGCAACATAGTCTTGATGTTTTAAAAACTGACGGATACTCAGCTTTTTACTTTCGAGTTGCTGTTTTAAATCTTCAACAATCGTTTCACCGTGATAGACTCCAACTAACGGATGGAGTTGTTCACCTTCAGTAATAACGATTTTTCCTGTTTCAATCGCAGTATCGACGAGTATTTTTAACCACTCACTTGGTATATACGGTGTATCTGTTGAAACAACTACGACATAGTCGTCTTTATACTCTTTAAGTAATGCATATATACCGCCAAGTGGTCCGTAATCTTCATATTCACTATCATCAACAATCGTTTTAAACGGATGAAATTTATCTTTAAGTCTTAAATTTGTGTTGACAACGATTGTATCACATACAGCACTATTCTTTAAACGATTCACAACGTGCATATACATCGGTGTGTCATTTAACTCATATAATGACTTATCTGTACCAAAACGTGTGGAATTCCCACCTGCTAATACTGCACCGATAACCATTTAACCACCACTCACTGGTGGAATTAGCGCGACGATGTCAGTTTCTTTAATTACTGAATCATCTGTTTCAAACGATTCGTTCACCGCAACTTGGAAGACTTCACCGTCTAATTCTGGATAATCAATATATAAACGGTCTTTTAATTCTTTAACCGTAATCGTATCTTGAACCTGTAATTCGATATGATCATCGCCAATTTTTTCTTTAATACCTGCAAATACTTTAATTTTCACTTCGATCCACCTCCACACTTGAATGATAATGTCTTGAGTCACCAATCCACTCTTCGCCGTCTTCCCAAATTTCTTTTTTCCATATTGGAACGATTTCTTTTAGTCTGTCGACAGCATACATATTCGCGCGGTATGCGTTATGTCGGTGTGGTGCAGACGTTAAAATAACGACTGCGATTTCAGTCGCATCAAGTTTCCCAATACGGTGAGCAATACTCGTTTTAACACCTGGCCATTTTTCGCTAATCTCATCAGCAATTTGTGCAAGCATTTTTTCGGCCATCGGAATGTACGCCTCATACTCTAAGTACACCGTTCGAGTGCCTTGTGTCCATTCACGAACGTGACCAGTAAATGTCACAACACCGCCTTGATGTTCATCGAGAACATACTGCTGATATTTAACGATATCTATTGGTTCAGTCACTATTTCGAACTGCTTCATTTATCTATACTCCAACTTTCAAACCATTGTAATATCGCATCTTTTTCAGATGCTACATCATAGTAGTTTACCACATTCGTTAGTCCTAAATCTCTTATGTCGCCTTTTTCACCTGTGAATGAATGTGTAAGAACAATTTTTTCATAATCTTCATTTTTATATCCTTCAATCAATACCACATCAACTTTACCGTTAAGTGCTTTAATTTGCTCATTTAAATTTGGTCTTCTATGTTCATGTTGAATAATATAGTTTGGTGTATTCATGATTGTATAGTCGCTATAACGACTGAATTTCCCAGTGTCAGTCGTATCATCGATATCGACGTGATGATGTTTAATAACAGCAGCTTTTAAATTTAATACTTTCAAAATTTTTAAAAATTCTACGATCAATGTTGTTTTACCAGTATCTTTATAGCCGACGACTTGAAGGATTTTCATTGTTTCACTTGAAAATGAGAGACGCCGCTCGTTACATCTGTCATCATCACTTGTACTTCATCTCCCGCTTCAAATCCACGTGTACCACCTGGTAAGACGATTACTCCGTTACTTTTTGCAATTGAAGTGACTGCATTTGACTTATTAAATCCTGCCGGTTTAGAAATGACTGTCCCATCGATAAAGTCAATTTCAGCACGGATGAAACGTGTAAATGGATTTGCTTTTTTAAAGTCCTCACCGAGTTTTGCATTGATAAACGGTGCAAATGCACGTGTAGATCCTTGCATGAGTAAAATCGCAGGACGTGCGAATAATTCAAAACCTGAATAACATGCAGACGGATTACCACTTAAACCGAATAAGAATTTACCTTGTGCTCTTGCTACTGTCGTCACACTTCCTGGACGCATTGCGACTTTGTTAAATAGAACTTCCGCGCCGAGTTTGTCATACACTTGTGGAAGTAAGTCGTAATCTCCAACAGACACGCCCCCAGTTGTAACCACCGCGTCGACTTCGTTAAACATCTTTTCAATTTTTTCAAGTAGCGTTTCTAAATTATCTTCTTCAAGGTTATAACGTTTTGCGTGTACACCCATTCTTTCTAGCTGCGCCATAATCATTGGAGTGTTAGAGTTTCTAATTTTACCGCGCTCTAACTCATCAGATACTTCAAGTAACTCACTACCTGTAGATAACACACCTACAACTGGTACACGGTACACTTTAACTTCAGCGTAACCAAATGTTGCGAGTGTTGCGACAGTACCTGGGTTAATTTGACTACCTTTATGAAGAATAACTTCTCCTTTTTTACATTCTTCGCCTTCTATTGCAACATTATCGTACGGTTCGAAAGTTTTACGTAACGTGAACGTATCTTCAGTAACGTTCGCTTGCTCGAACATTACTACAGTGTCTGCAGATTTTGGTAACTCTGCACCTGTCATAATACGGAATGCTTCATATTCTTTTAACTCATAATCACTTGTACTACCTGCCGGTACCTCTTCAACTACTTTAAATTCCGCACCTTTTGCTGAATCTTGGCTACGAATCGCGAAACCATCCATTGCAGAACGTGTAAATAAAGGTACGTTGTGCGTTGCTGTTAAATCTTCTGCAAGATAACGATTATAACTATCCTCAAGTTTAATCGTTTCAACATCTATATGTGATACATTTTCTACTACTTTACTTACAGCATCAAATACTGAAATCGGTTGTCTGTTTAAAGTCACTAAAATCTCTCCTTTTGATATAATGAACGTAATACTTATGAACTATTATACTAAAAAGAGGGGTTTTTATGTCTAAGTTTACTCATTTTAACGAAGAAGGACGCGCGAAGATGGTTGATGTATCAGAGAA
The DNA here is from genome assembly GCA_019119225.1 of Candidatus Nosocomiicoccus stercorigallinarum. Lineage (GTDB taxonomy): Bacteria > Bacillota > Bacilli > Staphylococcales > Salinicoccaceae > Nosocomiicoccus > Nosocomiicoccus stercorigallinarum. The sequence goes on along the minus strand of DWXM01000085.1, from coordinate 1,762 downwards.
AAATATCTCGTCACGCGTTGCAACTGCAGAAAGTATTATTGAAGTTAGCAAAGAAATATATGAAGGTATCATCAACGAAAAAATGAAAAAAGGCGATGTACTAGCTGTCGCACAAGTGGCTGGAATTATGGCAGCAAAAAATACGCATCAAATCATCCCAATGTGTCATCCGCTTCAACTTTCTGGGATTGATATCTCTTTTGAATGGAATACTAGTGACGGCTATAAACTACACATTAAAGCGACAGTAAAAGTCAAAGGACAAACAGGTGTAGAAATGGAAGCATTGACAGCTGCAAGTGCCGCGGCACTCACAGTCTATGACATGTGTAAAGCACTCGATAAAGGCATGATTATTAGAGAGACAAAACTTTTAAGTAAATCTGGTGGAAAATCAGGAGATTACTTTATCTAAATATAATTTTAAACCCGAGAAATGTTTTTATTTAACACTTTTTCTCGGGTTTTGTTCATTATAATGATTTATTTAACATATATTTTAGAATCTTGATGATTTTTGTTAAATATAATTTTTTATTGAACATATTTCAGTATTACCAAGAGAATTTTGTTAAATAAAACTTTTTATCTAACAAATAAAGGTCCTTCAGTCTCATTTTTGTTAAATAAAATTTTCCCGCATAATTAAAACACCCGAATAGCAAAAGTCACTACTCGGGCTTATTTTTAGTTTTCTTTATTTAATTCAAATACTAAATGATTTAACTCTGGAACGATAAGCTTATCCATTCCTAATTTTACTGCACCTGTTGAGCCAGGTAGGCTGACGATAAGTTGATTATCGTGTGTCCCCATAGCCGCGCGAGATAAAAGACTTCTTGACCCGATGTCTTCTGTATACGATAGCATTCTAAATAACTCACCGAATCCTTCGACTTCTTTATCAAACAACTCACTTACCGCTTCAATTGTAACGTCTCGTTTAGCAATTCCTGTACCACCTGTTGTAATCACGACGTCTAAGCCTTTTTCCAGTAGCCCTTTTACTGCTTCACGGATGTTGTTTTTATCGTCTGTCACGATTAAGTGATTATCATCTTCAACGACTGCGTTGATGTCACTAAGTTTTTCGATGACGAGTTTTCCACCTTTGTCAGTTTCTTTTGTACGCGTATCACTCACTGTGATAACGCCAACGGTAATATCTCTATCGATTTTTTCTACAATACTCATAAAACCTCTCCTATCCAAATAGTTGTGCGACAATCGTGCGTGCCTTACTTTCTTTGTTTAAACCATGTATTAACATGCGTCCATTTTTAAAGACAACAATTCGGTAATCATCATAATAGAATTCGATGAAGTACGGTGTTTCTTTGACATCTCCGAGGCGCTTTGCTGTTTGAAGTGCGAGATCATACGTAATATTATCGTCGTATATTTGAACAGTGTCTCTACCACATAAACTCAGTGCTTGGTGATTATCGTTATATGACGGGTAGTTTTCATGAACACACGTTTCACAGTCTTTATTTTTAATATTATCAAATGCGATACGACTATGCTCACCAGACCATAAATCACCAAACGTCATATAGTGTTTATTAAATGGTTCACCAACAAGTAGTTTAATTGCGGTTGTGACTTGTATTGATACTGCTGTATGAACAGCTGGCGAGATTACACCTGCTGTGTCACACGTTAACGTATTCGATGGAAGCACCGGCATTATACATCTATAGCACGGAGAGTCTTTAGTAAATGGTGCGCTAACGTAAGACGATTCTATGACAGCTGCATG
>DWXM01000084.1 GCA_019119225.1 Candidatus Nosocomiicoccus stercorigallinarum | reverse complement strand
CAGAATTTTTAATGGGCCGATACAATCAGTCATGGTTACCAGTCGCGCTTTATATTATGATTATCGCTTTAATTTCAATTTTTAGTGTGTTACAAATTAAACATAAGCCACAAGTTCAAGAAAGCAAATTAACTGTAGAAGAAGTTTAGTTTACGGAGGGTTTCAAATTGAAAACTTTTACTGATAAAGAAATCGAAGAAGTCTATAAAATGGACGAAGCAATTAAAGATACTTACAACACATTAAACACTTTAAATGAAGGTCTTATTAAAATGGAGCAACGTACAGTGATTCCCGTTGAAGGCGATAAGATAATGCTTTACATGCCATGTGTAGATAACAAAGAGAAATTTTCAGCAGTGAAAATTATCTCCATTTACCCAGACAATGCAGCAGACGGTTATCCTGCAACACAAGCAGTCACTGTACTGACAGAACTCAAGCACGGTGAAAACGTCGCAACGCTTGATGCAAGTTATTTAACAAAATTACGTACCGGTGCGATGACAGGTATTGCGACAGATTTACTCGCTAAAAAAGATGCAAAAGAATTAGGCATTATCGGAACAGGCGGTATGGCATTCGAACAAGCACTTGGAGTATTAGAAGTTCGCGATATTAAAAAGATTCGCTTATTTAACCGCACACTAAGTAAATGCGACGATTTTAAAGCACGTCTTGAAGCACATGGTGTAAAATCAGATATCGAAATATGTGAGAACGTAAACGACGTTACACGTGCTTCAGACATCATTAATACAGCAACAAATTCAACACAAACAGTGTTTGAAGACGAGTACGTAAAAGAAGGCGCACATATCAATGGCCTCGGATCATATATGCCTGAGATGCGTGAAATTCATACTGGTTCGATTAAACGTGCACGCCACGTGATATTTGACGATGTCGACGGTGTAATTGAAGAAGCTGGAGAATTCATCCATGCAGTAGAAACTGGAGATTTTGAATGGAATAAGGCAACCGGTCTAAAAGATGCATTAGATCAAGACTTTGAAAGAAATGACTCAGATATCACAATTTTTAAATCCGTTGGTGCATCCTACTATGATATGTCTGCAGCAATCGGCGCTTATAAAAAATTAGTGTAATGATTACTTTTAAAGAGAGTCTTTATTCAAGATTCTCTTTTTTGCTTCTACTAAAAATAGGACTATGCGTTATAATAGTTAATGTTCATTTTATATATTAAAGGAGTTTTTTTATGACTGACAATAATTCAAATAACCAGCCTATACCTGATAGCGGTTTCTTCGGGCAGCCAAGAGGACTTTCTACATTATTCTTCACCGAATTTTGGGAACGTTTTAGTTACTACGGAATGCGGGCAATTCTCGCTTACTATTTATACTATTCTGTAACTAAAGGTGGATTCGGACTTGATCAATCGACTGCGCTACAAATTGTATCGATTTACGGTGCGTTAATTTACATGAGTGGTATTATCGGTGGGTGGTTAGCAGACAGAGTATTTGGTATCCGTCATTCTATTTTTTATGGTGGAATACTCATCATGTTTGGTCACATTTTACTCTCACTTCCAAACAACTTTACTATTTTAATGATTGCATTACTTCTACTGATTATAGGTACTGGATTATTAAAACCAAATATATCTACAAACGTCGGTATGTTGTACAAAAAAGATGATCCAAGAATCGACAGTGGATTTACGTTATTTTATATGTCCATTAACTTAGGAAGTTTAATTTCACCTTTACTCGTCGGAACATTACAAGTAAACTACGGCTTCCATGCAGGATTTGCTCTTGCAGCAATTGGTATGTTCTTTGGGCTATTAACGTATGTATTAACAAATAAGAAAAATCTTGGTGACCTCGGTTTAAAACCATCAGACCCTTTAAAAGATGAAGAAAAGAAAAAGTTCAGCATCATCGCCATAATTGTGGTACTTGCGATTGCTCTATTTATCACACTCACATTAATGACGAATACATTAACCATTGGCGCATTCGCAAACTTTATTACATTTTTAGGTGTGATTTTACCAACTGTTTTAATTACAAAAATGATTATGTCGAAAAAAGTATCTAAAAAGGAGCGCTCACATTTATTTGCATACATTCCTCTCTTTTTAGCATCTGTTGTTTTCTGGATGATTCAAGAACAAGGCGCAACAGTACTTGCAGCATTTGCGGATACTAAAACAGAGTTAAGCGTTTCAAATATTACGAACGGTTTAATCGACTTTCATATACCAGCCGCTTGGTTCCAGTCGTTAAACCCGTTGTTCATCGTATTCTTTGCACCGATAATTTCTAGACTATGGGTGAAACTTGGTGACCGTAATCCATCAACTGTCACGAAATTTACAATTGGAGTCTTACTCGCAGGAGCTGCTTACTTAGTCATGATTATTCCGTTAAGTACAGAAGGTCTAATTCACCCACTATGGCTCGTATTAAGCTTCTTCTTAGTTACAATTGGGGAGTTATTCGTGTCACCAATTGGCCTTTCAACAACGACAAGACTTGCACCTGTTGCTTTTCAGTCACAGATGATGTCTGTTTGGTTCTTATCAAATGCAATGGCACAAGGGCTAAACGCCCAGATGGTTAAACTATATGACTTAATTGATACGAAAGAATATTTTATGTACTTAGGATCCATTGCGATTATTGTCGCAATTATTTTAATTATTCTAGGTTCAAGAATTCGTAAAGTTATGGGAGACTTATAAGCGAATCAACTGTAATTTAGTTTGTTACAAACTAAATTACAGTTATTTTATTTGTTTTTTATAAAAAACGCTTTCATTCAAAAAATATAATGATATAATTATCATAATAATTAGATAATTTAAGGAGGGATACTTTTGTCTATCTCGTTATGTGCATTATCTGTACACAATAGAAAGTTAAATAGTATCTGTAGACCTTTAG
>DWXM01000083.1 GCA_019119225.1 Candidatus Nosocomiicoccus stercorigallinarum | reverse complement strand
GCAAATCCCAACCAGTAGCCGATTACTTCTCTGTTTCCTTTTGCTTCTGCTTCTACAGTTCCTTGCAAACTTTTAATTTCTTTCTCATGACTTTTTGTTTCATATTCTAAATCAGTAACTCTAGTTCCTACCGTCGATAATGATTCACTCATTTTTTCTAAGTGTTTCTCAGACCTAGATTGTGATTCAAATGCTTTTTCTTGCAACAATGTCTGCCTATCTACTTTATTCAACAAACTATTAAAATTGTCTGTGTGTTTTGTATCTACTTCGTTTATGCGTTCGTGTATCTTGCCCCTTGACCTTTCCCATTCGTGTCTTAATACATATTTATCTTCGCTCATAAATACCCAAACCACCTAAGAAACCGACAAATCCAAGCCATGCTGTTATAACGATTAACTGTGCTGGCGTTAGCCAATTAAGCGCATTATACACAGCCGCCGATGACATTAAGAAGTGTATGATGGCACTTCCTAACCCACCTATTAACATAAAGTAATCCGAAGTATTTTTCACAGATCGTTTGCCGAAAAATAAACTTGATAGAATTAGACAAGTACCGAATATAAGCAGTAACAAACCCCAAATCCAAATAGGCATAACGTCATTTAACGCTTGATAAAAAGCACTCTCTTCGATTACATTTTCGGGACTTATGAACCAATAAAGGCCTCGTATATCTACAAACACACCTAACCCAAACAAAGATAAAGTGGCTAGTTTATCGTGTATTGTGAAGTTTTCGTTCATGTGTTCACCTACTTTTTATAAAATAAAAAGCCACTAAATTAATAGTGACCTTCTGGTATTCCATCCTCTTTATTATCTTGATATTCTTCCTTAGTAATTCTTGTGTAATCCTCTTTAGTTAAACATCCTAATTCAACATAAGTTTGTATATCCTCATTTGTATAACAATTAATGTCGTAAAAATATTTAATACTTTCAAATGTTGGCCACATTATTCAACACTTCCTTTAAGTTTAGAAATCTCAAGCATAGCATTTGCTAGTTCTTCTTGAGTTTCTCTTAATTGTACGTTTCCTTTAGCAATTTGCATTTGTAATTGTGAAACTATGAGTTCTAAAGGGGCGGGTTTTTGTGCGCTTCCATTGTCGTTTTTTTCTGTATCATTTGCTGTTGCCCCATACCATTTTTCACCATCAAACTTACGTGGTGGATAAAGATTGCTAGGTGGCATGATTTCTGTATACTGATACACACCTTGTTCTTTTAAATCTTTTTCTGATAAACTTCCATCTTCATTAGTTAATACTAAGTAAGGATTTCCGTTATAGTCGAAAACTTGTTTATACATTCAATCACCCCACAATATAAGTTAATTGTCCGTAGACAAAATCACCTGTATTAATTGTATTATCGTTATTTTGCCATATTTTAAACACTTTGTTTGTTACTTCATAACTGCATTTAACTGGATTTTTACCCGAATAACCGTCCGTTCTTGCTAAAAAACTAAATGAATATTTAGGTAACACATTTGACGGTAAAGTTAAGAATGATGTTTCGGGTTTAGATGTCGTCATTTTAACGTTAAATATAATATTGCAAATTCCGTTTTTCACTCTATAAACCGAAGGACCTAAATTTGTATCAGCTTCAACACCACCCATTAATGGCAATTCTTGCCAACCTGTATCAGAAATATTCTTGTCTATATATGTTTTTGCATCTGACAAAGCTTTGTCTGCTTTAGCTTGTGACCCTGATATGGATTCTTTATCATTCAATGGATCATGCCAACCAGACCAAACATTATTAAAGCGATTGACATATAATTCATCTGAATTTTGAGGTTGAAAGTATACAATCTTAATAACGTTTCTTTTTTGAACATTTACAAAACCATCAGTACCAGAAGGAGTACTAACTGATTCAGACGCAAAGTAACTTCCAGGCTCTAATCCATTTAGATATTCATTATTTAACAAATCTGCTTTCGTTAATTCTTTCGATGAACCATCTTTGTTTGTTAATTTATATTTTTGCCAATTATCCGTAATTGATGATTTAACATAGCCCCCAGCTTGAACATCTGTATTGAATTTATTAATCTTCTCATCCATTGTGTTATAAACAGTGTTTAATTGGTTCGTATAGTCACTGCCTATATTTGTGATTTCTTTTAAGGTACTATCTTTAGATGTTTTAATCTCATTCAGACTTTTGTTTTTCGCAGAAGTAAGATCGTCTAACCCTTTTGTTGATGCATCCAATACAGCTTGTGCTAAACTCTCGCCGTTAGCAAAAGTTTCTTCCATTCGTTCGTATCTTTCAGTGATGTTCTTCTCTAAATCTGCAAAGCGTTTGATGTGTATTAATTTTGTTTCAGCATCTATACTATCAATTAAAGTTTTAGCTATATTAAAAGAGAACAACCGTTCAACAACAGTGTCCTCTTTCCCTTTAATTGCTATATCAACTTGTCCTGTTACTTTACCTGTGTGGCGTAACATTTCATCTGATAATGTATACGATAAAACACCATTTATACCATCCTTTATCGTTAAATCATCTCTCACTATAGATCCATCCTCAAATTCTAAACTTATATTTGTAACCACATTACTTTCACCCAATAACAATGGTTTGTGATTTCTAGTTACAATAAAATTTAATATCGATGTTTGAATATCTCTTGTGTAAAAATTAACGTCTAAATTAGATAATGGTTGGTACTTTGCAGTAGTTTCTAAAGGTATATTTGTCTGTTTATTCATAGTCATTATCAATACACACCTTTCGTATTCGTTTTTATAATGTTGTTATAGTCCGATACGTTCCAATAACCAATTTTCGTATTAGCGTCACCATCTATAAATATGCCGCCAGAACCACCGTTGTTGAATATGGTAGTGTTTTTCATATTAACACCACGTATAGCAAATGATTTATCTGAACCATAGGCATGATTATGCGCAACTTCACCAGTATCGAAGTTATTTAAGTAAATACCACCACGTTCGTTACCGTCGGTGTTATCAGTATTTGGATTTGAAACAGTATTAGATCTAACAAAGGAATACGACGCATGTTGAACATATATGCCATTTTTACCTGTAGTATTAACTAGGTTGTTCAAAATGTTAATGTATTTATTTTGTGCGTAATATCCTGTGTATGGTGATACTTCATTATACATACCTTCTGTTTTGATATTATTAATATAGTTCTTCTCAATAAACACATTGACACAACCTTTATATCTAATACCACGATAAGCATATGATATTGTATTGTCTTTAATGTGCATATCATCACACATGGTCATAACAATTGCTTCACCTACATCGTTGTTATCAGATACAAAGAAATTATTGGTAACTTTGATGTTCTGCACGGGTGCATTTATACCATTGTATTGTTGTCCAAACACTGAAACACCTGTTTTCTTGTATTCTTCAAACGAATTGTTATTGATAGCAAATAATCGCCCTGCTTGTGGCGTTCCAGAAGGAATTCCATTTACATCGCTAGCACTCTTATCTTCACCACCAACGGATGAAATGCGTACACCTTCATAGCAACGTCTGAATGAATTCTCTGTTATTTTCGTATTCACCCACTTATATGGTCGAACTGCTGCTTGTTTGATGTCCTCGAATGTATTTCCTACAATTTTAATATCTTCTTGATAGATATTATGCACACTATAGTGGTTGCCAATTGCAACATCAAAACTGTCTAGTATATCTGACTTTCTAAATGTACAGTTTTTTACCGAAACTTCTTTACATGGTGTCCCATCAAAATAACCTGCACCACCGATACCTTCAGCAGTATATTCACCTATTTGTATAGCTTCTTTAAAATTGCTACCTGTTAGATTTATAAATCCTTCAAATGTACAGTTATCAAACGTTAAATTTCTAATACCGTTTGCATCTACACAGTGATAACTAATTAAGTTTCTGAATTTCACGTTATTAAAGGTGATGTTCTCTGCATGTTTTAATATCACCATATCAATAGCGGTAGTTTTGAATTTATCGATTTGTTCGTAGTTTGAATCTAATGTACCGCCTTCAAAATGGATGTTTCCTCGACCTTCATAACCGTAGAATGCATCTTCGCTTGGTCCATTCATAAAGAAGCCGCCACCCCAACCTCGAAGGAGGATAGCATTGTTATCCATTTTCACTGTTGTGTTCTCATAAATAATAAGTCTTTTACCTATTAAATATTTACCAGCAGGGATATAAAGCGTACCTGAACCATTATTATGAATTCTGTTCAAAGCATCTTGAATATAATCAGATACATCTGTCTTACCAGTTTTATCTGGGTGATACTCATCGATGTTTATAGAACTGATTTTTTCTTCTACACGATTGATGTCTGTATAAACATCTGCGAAATCTGTAAACAGTCTTTGAGATAATATATCATGTTGCGTTCCATCTTGACCCACGCGTGCATCTGTTACTTCTTTAACGCCATCACCGTCGACACCTACAACTAGATTTTTCACTTCATTTAACAAATAAATTATCATCTTATCTAGTGTGGTATTTGCATGAGTAATTTGTTTGCTGTCATGCGCTTTCAACTGATCGTATTGATGGAAAATCATATGACTTTCATAATCGTTAGAAAATTTTTGTATCTTTTTGAAATTACTTATTGTTTCATTACGCCAACGTTGGTCTAACTGACCGCTCATGTTCGTTTGTAGTCTTAACATTTTATCCATCCACCCTTTCTGTACCTAACACGCCTTTGTCATTGACAGTTAGTTTGAATCTTTGGCCAGACGGTGCAATGATTGTTGTATCGCCTCTTAAATATTGCGCAACAATAGATTCGATTAAATCTTCTAAACCTATAACACCTTCGGTATGTGTCTGTGGAAAAGCATCTTCACCGCCAAACTCAAAACGTACAATTGGTATTTCTTTATTCATCTATTAACACGCTCCCTACTATTGAACCGTTGATACCACTCGAACCAGAATAAATGTTGTTAAGTTTCGATTTACTTAGTGCAGCATTTACATTTTTTATTTTGTTATTTAGCACATTACTAATTTGCACGATGTCTTTTTTGTTATTACTAAAACCAATTTCGTCTGGTTCTGGATTTAATGGATGTGTTTTATTAAGTGATACAACCTTTAAATCTGTGTTATAACCCATAATTTCATGTATGAACCAAATAGCATCACGTTCTCCTATATCTTCGTTGCCAATGTAATTAATATCTAGCTCAATGTCTGGTTCGTCTTTTAATTCTTTTTTTAATTTATCTTTAATCTTGGTATATTCTGTTTCTTGTTCATCGAATAAATCTGGTGCTTCTCTATGACCGAAAATTGAATAATTTGGTGATTTATACTCAACATATGAACTGTACAAATCTTTTCCTTTTAATTTTGCTGTAGTGTTAATCACAGTTGCTTTAGCTGTTCCTACATACATACATGGATTAGATTTTTTGTAATCGACACCTGATTTCTTTCCTTTGAATATTGCTTTGATTATATGCTTGCCTTTGCTCGCTTCTTTGTCTAATGTGATTTTTTGTGTATTAGCCGATTTACTATAACAACTATATTCACCGATTTTTTTGTTATCATAATAAAGGTCTAATAATCCGCCTTTGCTCATACGTTTAAGATTGAACACCACAGTTTCATTACCGTATTTGCAATTTAAAGTATACGAAAAAGACGCTCCGACTTCTTCGGTGCGCCACGTTCCTTCTTTTATAAATTTTCCACTATATGTTAGATCGCCAGGTTTAGCTGGTGAATAGTTCTTTGTATCAGATGTGGTTAGTTTCTTACCATAACCACGAATAACAGTTTTTAAATCTTTAGTATCAATGCTCGCTTTAACTTCACTATTGTTATATTTGTATCTAATTATTTTTTCTGTTTGAATATAAAACGCTTTATCATCATAAATGTATATTTTTTTGTTATCAGCATAATAAATATAACCAAACAATTCAGCGCCTTCAACAAGATATTCAAGTCCGTTCTTAGACCCCAATTCTTCTAACGATACTTTCGAATTAAACGTACCTTTAATTTCATAAGAATAGCCTTGTTTATTACCTTTGAAACCATAATCTAAATATTGTTTGAGTGTCATTGAAACCTTTTTTTCTTCGTTTGAATCTTCATTTATCGTTTCACTATCTACATCTTTACTCACATAATGATTTTGGAATTCAAACATAATGTGAGTCGCAGTAACTTCTTTAGTGTGGATAACGCCATCGAATGATGGTGAAGCATTTTTAATTACATACCTTTGTCCTTGATAGTCAATGAATGATTCGTTTTGAAGTAAATTATACACATCTTCATTTTTACTTGTTTTATAAGCGATGAATGAAATTTGACGAGTGTTATTACGTTCATATTCATATTTGAAAGTGTCATATGCAAAATCTAACAATAATTCGGACATACTCTCTTTAATATCGGTAACTATAATATCTGAACTCAACTTCATCACCTACCTATAAATAAAAGGGAAGATGAATTGTAAATTAACACGGCTTACACTTCCCCAAATTTCAAAATCATTATAACCAGGAGCTAATGTGAGGATTGCCTTGTTGGTTAATCTCCCACACCTTTTGTTTTCAATGTAAGGGTATGCACCATCAATTAAAAAACTTTGATTGGTTTGCAACTTACCCTTATATTCAAAAATATCACCAGTTGTTTTATTGACTAACCTAAAACCAGTGGTAGTGTTTAACCTAATCCATATTTGCAAGTCATGTCGCATACGTGGGTTAATTGTGTCACTGCTTCCGTTGTAAATAGAAAACTTTTGCCTAGTGTGCTTATAACTTATATCTCTATCTGGCATTATTCCACTTTCAAACTGCCATTTATCAGACAACAAAGAGAATTGATCAGTTTTATACAACGATTCAGAATACCCTTTATAAACTTGAAAAGTTATTTCAAATGTTCCAAATTTGCTCGTTAAATCTTCTATAGCATTAGATTCACAATACACTGCGTATTTTTTTCCGGGCATATCTGAATGAAGGACGTAATAGGGTTTTCGTTGATATAATATGTTTCTTAATTTCGACTTCATCAACTTATAATCTGTTATATCTTCTGCTAAATAAGAAAATCGCAAAATCAATTTAAAAGGACCGAAGTTACTCGGCCCAATCATTACACCATCTGTCCCTCTGATTTCTTGGGAGTTTACAATTGTTTCCACATCTTCTTCTCTAGCCTCTAAAAACCTAATGTGTGGGATAACTTCATCTAAATAAAAACTTTTATCGTCATCGAATATTCGCACTCTTTTTTTCAATTAAAAACTCCCTCCTAAACTATAAGATTCTAAACCTAATCTTTTAGCTTGTTGTTGACTAAGTTGTTTCTCGCTCACACCTGTAGGTTTCTGCTCTAAACGTTGATTACTAGCTACAAGTTGTGTTAGCAATTCTACTTGCCTTTGTGTAGCTTCTAACTGTCTAGCCATAACATTCATCATTTCATTGTCATTAGTATTGGTAGTAGAAGGCGTACGCATTTGATTAGGGCGTTTGTTTTTCTTATTACCTTCTATCCTTTGTGTAGCAATAGCGAGTAACTTCATAGCATCAGATTGTCTGCTTGGATCTGTAGGGATGACAAACTCTGGGTGTCCACCTTCAGCTAAATTATATAAACCAGATGAATTGATTAATCCACCTGTAGCATATCCATGACCTTTACCAATAACACCTAACATGCCACCTTTACCATATCTAGCTTTAGCGTATCTCATACCAGCAATTAGGTTATCCAAACCATTCCATATGTTTCCGTGACCTTTAGCTTTATAAGCGTTGAACGTACCTGGTTTAACTTGTACTAAACCTTTTGCACGACCATCAGCTAATCCGTCAGTACCACCTAAAGCTTTAGGATTACCACCTGATTCTGTTTGGATCTGTTTAGCCCAAGCATTAATATAAGCTTTAGAAGTAGGTAATCCAGCTATTTTAAGTGCTTTTTTAATATCGCCATTCCATTTACCAGACTTACCACCGCCTAAACCTTTAAGCCACTCAAGAACGTTGCTTTGTGGTTTGCCGTTTTTATTTAATTGGAAGTGCAAATGCGCACCACGAACGAAATTACCTGTAGCACCAGATTTCGCAATTTCATCACCAACACCGACTTTTTGACCTTGTTTAACAAGTTGTTTGGATAAGTGCATATACCAGTTTGTTAAGCCACCACCTAAGGCAACTTCGATTGATTTACCTCCACCAAAGTCGTTCCAAACTCTTGATACTTTACCTCCGGCAACAGCTTTAATAGATGTTCCTGTAGGCATACCAAAGTCAAGGCCGTAGTGGTTACCACCGTTAAAGTTTAGCCCTCCAGTGTATTTACCAAACTTTTGCCACAATGGATATTTAAACAACCAACTTGCGTCACCTTCACCACCTGCAGCATCTTCTAACCAATCAGTAATTAAACTTATAGCAGCATTTTTAAGCTTGCCAAACATACCTTTCATCATATCGAAAGGTAAGCTAGCTGCTTTCGGTATACCGAATGATTCTAAGTTTATACCGAAAGCGTCCATCACTTTTTCAAATAATTTACCTGGTTTTTTAAGCCAATCAGTTACTTCTCCGACTGTCTTACCTAACCACTCTTTACCTTTTCCTGCTACTTCAACAGCTTTTGCTAAACCGTCGCCTGCTGCATCTTTAACGTCGTGTGCAGTGTTTGCAATGCCTTTTCCTGCTTTGCCAGTCAAATCTTTAGTGGTTTCCCAAAAGTTCTTTTTCTTCTTATCGGTACCACCGTTAAATCTAGGTAGTGTGCCATTTGCAAATGCAGGATTACTACTCAACATACTATGCGTTTGCGCACCACTCATAACAGATGAACCTTTAGGTAGGAACGCTGTTGTATCTCTGTTAGGCGTGAGTGCCATTTTACCG
>DWXM01000014.1 GCA_019119225.1 Candidatus Nosocomiicoccus stercorigallinarum | reverse complement strand
CAACATTTATTTAATTTTGTTAAATAAAATTAAATATAAAAAGTATGTCTTCCTATTATTCTATGAAGACATACTTTATAAACATTTCAATTCTATTTTTAAAACACTAATTTGTTTTAGCGCTTAATTCATTCTTTGAATTTGTCTTTTTTGCTATGATATATCCAATTATTCCTCCAATTATTCCTGGAAGAATCCAACCTGCTCCACTTTCAAAAAGGGGAATAAAACCAAAGATATTATTGATTTGATCCACTAAAATATTCGCTTCTTTTAGTGCATCAAGAATGGCGATTATCCCTACCGCTATAATCGCACCTCTATAAACCGGCTTATGATAACCTATTTTATCTTCTAGAAAAACTAAAACAATTAGAGCAATAGCAATTGGATATAATAACATTAAAATAGGTGCGGCCATTGATAATACTGAGTTTAATCCAAAATTTGTAAATAGGATACCTAGTACACCATATATAAGTAGCCATTTTCTATAATCTACACTTGGTTGTAATTGTTCAAAGTACTCTGAAACAGCAGCTAAACAAGCTACATTTGTTGTAACCCCTGTTAGGAATATAACAGTTCCTATGATATATATACCAATTTCACCAAATAAAGCTAAAGCTGAAAGTGCAATTACTTCTCCACCGTTTTCACGATATCCAATTGAATCCACACTACTTAAACCAATCCAAGCCATCGACAATTGTAATGCAATTAATCCAACTAATGTAATAAAACCTGCTTTAAAGAAAACACTCTGAACATCTTTTTCTTTTTTAATATTTAATGCATTTATCGATTTAATAAAGATTCCACCAAATACAAATGCTGCAAGTACATCCATTGTAAAATATCCTTGTGTAAACCCTTTCAAAAATGCACTACTTGTACTTTCATATCCTCCACCTATAACTGGTTCATTCATTCCACCCATCGGCGTTAAAATTGACTTACCAATAAAAATAATTAATAGAATTAAGAAAATTGGCGTAATAACTTTACCTAATCTATCAACAAATTTAGATGTTTGCCATGATAGAAATATAGTAATTGTCATAAATACTATTGAAAATAATAAAATAGCAACTCTATGATTCGTATCTTCAGGTAATAATTGCTTAAGGCTAATTTCATAAACTACAGATGTCGTTCTAGGTATAACATAAAACGGTCCAAGAGATAAAAATAATAAAATTGAGAATATAACTGAAAAATTATCTGACACTTTTGATGCTAGATTTTCAACTTTCCCACCGTTTTTATTTAATGCTATGATTGCTAACAATACTAGACCAACTCCAGTAATTAGAAATCCTAACATCGCTATTGGTGTATTATTACCAGCCAGTTGTCCAAGAACTGGCGCGAAAATAACATTACCCGCGCCAAGAAACATTGCAAATAACATAAATCCTATTGCTAATATTTGAAAAAAAGGTATCTTTTTCTGCATATTTAAAGCCTCCATTATTTATTTTATAATGCAAATCCCTCAGAATATATATCACAATTTTGTAATAAAAACTTGTGCTCTCCAGTAATCCAAGCAGAACCCCTTACAGACGGTATTATACCTTCGTACTCTCCAATTTCTACCGTGTCTAAAACTTTTCCTAAAAATTTAGATCCAATGATACTTTCTTGGATAATCTCACTTCCTGGTGACAATCCAAGTGTTGCAATTTTTGCACATGTTCCTGTACCACATGGAGATCTATCTACTTGGTTATTTCCAAAAATAACAACATTTTTATAATGGTTATATGATAATTTTTCTGAAATTTCTACTAAATCCACCGTGTTAATCTCTTTCAAATAAGGATGCTCAACTTTAATTTTTTCATTAATATAATTTTTAATTTTTTCACTTGCATTAATTAGTTTAGAGATGTTATTTAACTCAATATCTATCCCTAATTCAGCTTTATCAACAATGACAAAGAAACTCCCTCCAAATGCAATATCTACACTAATTTTACCCAATTCATGAACTTCAATTTTTAAATCTTTATGAACTGTAAAAGAGGGAACATTTATTAATTCTACTGATTCTACTAAATCATTGTCATAATAAACGTAGCATTCAATAATTCCCGAAGGCGAATCAATGAAAACCCTTTCTTTTTTAGGTATAAAACCTTTATTTATACTCATAGTAACTACACCAATAGTGCCATGACCACACATATTTAAATAAGATCCACTATCCATAAAAATAACTCCTAGGTCGCATTCTTTATTAGATGGCTCTGTTAAAATAGCACCAAACATATCCTTATGACCACGAGGTTCATTCATTAGAAACTTTCTTAAATAATCGTAGTTTTTACTAACGTAATTTTTCTTTTCCATCATAGTTTCACCAACTATTTCAGGAAAACCATCAACAACTATTCGTGTAGCCTCCCCTACTGTGTGAGTATCAATTGTCTGAATTTCTAACTCAAACATCTTTAAACCCCCTTCAATAATTAAATACTATGTATCTGTATGAATATTTACAAATAGAATAACTTCAATTAGAAAGCGCTTACTAATATATTTATTAGGATACGATACCATATAAATACTGTCAAACTGATTTTTTATCAATTACTATTTAATTTCTTAATTTATTACTTGTAAGTAATTCTTTTGTAGAGTTCAGCAATATTTTCAGACAATTTCAAATATTTTATTGACTTATGACAATTCTCAACATATAATTGAATCTATCAATAGATAGGAGGCGTTACTAATGGAAAGTAAGTCAGTAGAAATTCTCGCAATGCGTCGTGCGTTTTTACAAGCGTCTGATGATCTCTCTGCAGATTTAATTATTGAGGAGTCACTTAGAGCATTCAATGAAGCTCGTTTTTTAGAAAAAATTGAAGAGTCCCTCGTTAGTAAAAATGAAGAAATGTTTAATCACTATATGGAGCTATTAAATGATGTTAAAAATTAATATTAAATACGTACTCAAATGAAAAAGCTGAATGAGATTAAAAAATAACCTCACTCAGCTTTTTTAATTTAAAATAATATCGCAACAAATTCTAGATCCTCGTCTCCAATATTTTCAATTCCGTGTGACTGCCCTTTTTTAATAACGCAACAACTATTTTTATGAACGATATGTTCCTCTTTGTTCTCATCTGTAAATAGACCTTTGCCTTTTATAACGTGGTAAATTTCAGAGTCTTTGTCGTGTAAATGGTAGCCAATAGATGTACCTTTTGGTAACACAACATTCGCCACCATATCTATATTGTCTAGATCATCTTTTTTAACATGTTTATAAATCTCAATTGTTCCCTTACCCCCGAAGTGGTTATCTATTTTTAAAGATTCTTTTTCTTTAAATATCATTTCATCACCTACTTAAAATTATTCTATCATCATACTTGGAAGGAATGTTGATAGCGCCGGGAAGAATATAATCAATATAACCATTACTGCGACAATAATTAATATATGCACGATATACGGTAGTGTCTTTTCTATACTCATCCCTTTATCAGTAATACTACACCCTGCAATTAATGATAAACCAACTGGTGGTGTAATATTCGCGAGTGCAAAGTTCATAATAAGAACCATTCCAAAATGAATTGGATCGATATTGTATTGAATTGCGAGCGGCATGAATATTGGACTTAACAGTATAATTAGAGATGTTACTTCTGTTAACATTCCTAAAATAAATAGTATTAAAGAAACAACTAATAAGAACATAATTGGTGAATCGACATAGCTAAAGAAAAAGTCTGAAATCGTTGCTGGTATCTTTTTAACTGTTAGTAAATATGTAAATGCACTTGCTGCAGAAATAATTACTAAAATTGATGCCGATGTTATTGCTGAATCTTTCATAATATGCTTAAACGTTGGAAAACTCATTTCCTTATAGTAAATAGTAAGTAAGAAACTGTATGCAACCGCAATAACAGCCGCTTCAGTTGCTGTTGCAACTCCTAAAAAGATACTCCCTAAAATGAAGACTGGCGCGAGTAACGGTAAGAATGCTTCTTTTGTCGTTTTTAAAAAATCTTCATTCGTTACCTTTTCTTCTCTAATTTCTCCGTATCCTTTAATTTTCGCGATAACAGTTACATAAATACAAAGCATTAATGTTAAAATAATTCCTGGTATAATCCCTGCTAAGAATAGTTTACCAATTGAAATATTTGCTGTAATTCCTAAAATTACCATCGTAATACTCGGTGGAATAATAAGACCTAAGACTCCTGCTGGACCGATGATACTCGCGATAAACGAATTGCTATATTTTTCTTCTTTTAACCTCGGAACTAATACAGAGCCTACAGCATAAGTCGTCGCGACTGTGGATCCTGACACTGTTCCGAATAATGCTGTTGTAATTACAGTTGTGATTGCTGTACCACCAGTTAGTTTACCGACTAGCATTTTACTAAATGCCATTAATCTTTTCGTTAGACCACCTTCAGCCATAATATTACCTGCTAATATAAAAAGCGGTATTGCTAAATATGAAAAGTTGTTTACACCAGCAAACATTCGCTGAACGAGAATCTCAAGCGGAACTCCGTCTAATAGTAATATTAGACTGACAACAATACCAATCACGAAGGCAATCGGCATGCCTAAAAATAATAGACCAAAAAATGCGAGTAATATTAATAGAATAGTCATACCTTCACCTCTTACTTTCATAAATATTTTTCGTGGATATGATTAAAAAATAAATTGAGAATAATGCACCGACAGGTAATGCTAAATAGAATATACTCATCGGTAACTGTAGAGATGACGATACGTAATTCATTGTTGCGATTGAAAATTTAACTCCGTAAAACGCGATAATTAAGAAAAACATTATAAGTAAACCGTTTACAAGTAAGTTTACAAATCTTTTCTTTTTATCATCTAACTTGTTTACAAAGTATTGTACGGATAAATGCATATCTTCATGAAATGCTAAACTCGTACCTAAAAAAGTCAGCCATACGATTAACAGTCTTGATAACTCATCTGTACCGATAAGTGTAAAGTTTAAAATTCTTGCGATAACTTGAAGTAATATAATGACGGTTAATATCGTAATAGCAGTGATACATAGCCAGTTGAGTGTCTTTACTATTACCTTTTGCATATTACACCTTCCTATTCAAATCCTGATGCTTTACGGTAAACATCCATTAACTCTTTACCGAACACTTTTTCTTCCCATTTATCATACACTGGAAGTAGCTTCTCTCTAAATGATTCTGTATTTACGTCGTCGTTAATTTGCATACCATTCTCTTCTAATTCTTGTAAATATGATGATTCATTTTCATCGTTTGCTGTATAAACATTTTCTGTAGACTTTTTCATTTCTTCTAAAATTATCTCTTGGTTTTCTTTAGAAATTTCATTCCACGTATCTTCAGATACGACAACCATTACAGTATTGTAAAAGTGCCCTGTAAGCGATAAGTAATTCTGTACTTCATAGAATCTTGGTGCAACGATATTTGCGAGCGGGTTTTCTTGAGCATCTAATGCACCTTGTTGAAGGGCACCATAGACCTCACTAAATGCCATTACTGTTGGCATTGCTCCCAACGCTTCAAAAGTATCTACCCTTAAAGCGGTTTCAGCAACGCGTATATCTAAGTTCTTAACATCTTCAGGCTCTACAATTGGCTTAGAGTTATTCGTGATATGTCTAAATCCCCATTCTAAGTATCCAATTTGGTGAAGATTATATTCAGACGCAATACCAGATAAATAATCACCAAATTTCCCTTCATACGCTTCGCGTGCAGTTTGTTCATCTTCCCACATATATGGTAAGTCTTCGATCGCAAGGCGCATATCCATCGTTTGCATTGAACCAATCATAATTGCGCCGGCGTCCATTGCACCCATTTGAATTTGTTGAAGCATCTCTGTTTCAGATCCTAGTTTACTGTTTCCATATATATCAAATGTCACTGTTCCATTTGTTCTCTCTTCAACCGCTTCTGCCATCCGTTCTAGTTCGTCTGACGCAGCTGTTCCTGGAGATAGCGCGTGACCAAGCTGTAACTCTATATTGTCTTTTGCATCTGTTTGATTTGAACATCCTACGAGCGTTACTAAAAAGATAAGCATTACTATCTTTTTCATTACACATCCCTCTTTTGATAACGTTTTCATTTATATATTTAAGATTATAAGAATTAAAAATTTTAGTCAACAAATAGCTTATATTATTAACTATATTAAAAACCGAGCTAAGGCTCTCCTCAACTCGGTTTTTAATTAAACATCTTTCGAATGTATTTCTTCTCTCGTCATGTCTAAAATCAGATGATCGAGTTCTTCTCGTTTTAAGCTTTTTAATTTATTAAATTGAATCATAAAGAATACTAGTCCAATGATTGTCCAAATTCCGAGTGCGATGTATGACGGTAATGTGAGTGATGCTGGAGATCCTGGGATGAGTAGTAGCCCTAAGAATACTGCTGAGATGATTGCTCCGATGACTCCAAATACCGTATATAATGTGCTCTTGTGTCTTTTATCGCTAAAGAATTTGACTGTCACTAAGCTTGTTGCTAAAAAGGCAATTGATACGCCTACTGATGACATGTCTACAATCCAGTTGAGTGCGGTACGTCCTAACCAAGGAGCTACAAGACAGACAGCCATGACGAATAGAATTGCGTTTAATGGTGTATTTGTTTTTCTATGCAGTTTTGAAAAAGCTGCCGGTATAAATTTTGCACGGCCTAATGCAAAGATTAGTCGTGAGGATGATAAATAAAATCCATTTAGTCCTGTAAATACTCCAAAAGAAATCGACAATGCTAAAACGAATAATCCTAACTTTCCAAATGCAGACTGAATGACCTCTCCTGTTAGCCATAACTCTGATTTTTCAAGCATATCTGTATACGGGAACGTCCACGATGTAATTAAAATCATTAACACGTATGTAATGATACTTGCAACAATTCCAAATACAATCAGTTTAAACGTTTGACTCGCATCAAAATTAAATTCTTCTGCCGCTTGCGGGATATTGTCAAATCCGACATACATCCACGGTGCAATCGCAACGATAACTATGATTGACTTTAATACACCGACGTCTTCATTAAATAATGGTACTGCATTGTCAAAGCTAAACGTCGACGGCGTGAATGATAAGGTAAATAACCCCGCCACAACGATTGCCATAAATAGACAGAAGTAAAACTGTAATTTACCAGATAATCCTGATCCTTTAAAACTAATTATCGCAAATATGACTAGTATAAGTGTCGATAAAATAACTTCTGTAATATATACATCCCAACCTGCGATTGTATAGAGATATCCGACTTCTAAAAAGTCTGGAAGTATAAATTTAAACAGTAAACTAAACGCACTCGCGTTAACTGCAACGACACATATATAACCAAAGATTAAAAACCAAGATGATATAAAACTAAAATATTTTCCAAATCCTACATACGTAAATGCAAACTCTCCACCGGATACTGGGAATTTTGCTGTTAATGCGCCGTATCCGACTGCAATGATTAACATTAATAATCCACCGAGAATAATTCCGAGAACTGCACCTAATGTTCCTGAAGACTTTAGCCAGTCTCCGGGTAATATAAATGCACCCCACCCGATAGAAGATCCGTAGGCAATTGCCCAAACAAATCTTTTCGACATTGTACTATCAAACGATTCACGTTTTATATTCGGTTTGTCCATATAATCCCTCATAATTTTAGATTTAGTGTATAACTACTCTATATCTAATACTATAAACAGATTATTTCGTTTTTCGCAACATTTTATACAATTAACTCTAAAAACTCTTCTCTAGTTATACGTCCTAAATAGTGCGGAATGTCAATATCTTTAAGGGCTTCATCTATCGCATTATAATTATGTTTAACACCAATTAATTTCTCTTCGATATCGCTAATTTCTCCGATTCCAAAGAAATCTCCGAAAATTGCTGCGTGTTCAATTATTCCTTTTTGTACTTCTAAACGAACGTCTAATAGTCCAGCATCAAACTTATGGTTTGCTTCAAAGTTATAATGCGGATTTTTACCAAAATTCCATTCATCTGTTTGATACTTTTCTTTAGATAATTTCATAATTTTTTCCCAATCTTCATCGTTTAGCTTGTACTCTTCAACTTCTTCTTCGCTACCGAAGATTTTCTCAAGAATAAGTCTCTTAAATCGGTCGATATCGAGTGGTTCGTCTAAAAATTCATTTACATTACCTACTCTGCTTCTAACCGATTTAATCCCTTTAGATTCAATCTTTTTCGGATTTACTTTTAATGAATTTTGCACCGCTTCTAAGTCACTACCTAACATAATTGTCCCGTGACTAAACATTCTTCCTTTAATAGAAACCATTGCGTTTCCTGAAATCTTTTTACCATTTACTTCTATATCGTTTCTACCAGCAAGCTCAGCTGGTACACCTAAATCGTTTAATACGTCGACAATGGGTTGCGTGAACTTTTTGAAGTTATGGAAACTATTGCCATCATCTTCAGTCACAAAACTAAAGTTTAAGTTATTTTCATCGTGGTATACCGCTCCGCCACCACTCACTCGTCGAACAACTTTAATACCGTTTTCTCGCGTATATTTCTCGTTAATTTCTTCAACTGTATTTTGGTTTTTACCAATGATAATTGACGGTTGGTTGACGTAAAATAAAAAATAAGAATCATCTGTCGGAATCTCTCTTAAAACGTACTCTTCCATTGCTAAGTTAATCATTGGATCGTAAATATTATTATTCGATATAAATTTCATTGTTTTCCTCCATAAAAAAATCAGACTTACTATTATTATAACAAGTAAGCCTGATTTATACATTTAACTGCTTATTTCATGTGCAGTATTTCTCGCAGTTTTTACGCAATCTGGTAGTCCAACTGCATAATGCGGTGCACCGATTAAATATAGCCCTTTATAATGTTCTTTAAAATAAGCATGTATTTTATCGATCATTTCTTTATGTCCAACTAAATAGTTTGGCGCTGCGTCTGGCATACGTGTAATAATATGAAATTCTGGTTCCCCTTCGATATTCATAATTTTATTTAAATCACGTTTTACAGCATCTAAAATTTCTTCATCTGTACCGTTTTTAATCAAATGATTTAACTTTTCATGATTCGGTTTACCAATATATGCACGGAGTAACGCTTTTCCTTTAGGAGTAGAATGCGCCCATTTTTTGTTTGTCCACGTACAAGCGGTCATTGCCATATCATCTTCTTGGCGGTTAATAACAAAGCCTGTTCCGTCTAAATCATTTTTTACTTGAGACTCATCAAAACATAGGACAACATTCGCAACTGTCGTCGCTTTCATATGGTTAAAGTACTCTAACATTGGTTCATCAATTAATTTTTTATAAGAAAAGTGCATTGTCGCAACGATAACATCACTATATTCTTTTTTATTATTATTGACTGACACCTTATAACTATTTGTTAACTTATCGATTTTTTCTACTGGAGTATTTAAATAGATGTTACCTCCTTGAGATTCGATAACTTCTTTTAGACGGTCGATAAATGATTCAAGACCATTTTTAAACTGGAAAAACATGCCTTGTTTTTTACCTTCGGTCGTTTCTTTAGCACCTTGGTTATTTTTTGTACGGTTCTTACGTTCGTACATTCCTTTAATGAGACTACCATATCTTTCTTCTTCCTCTTTAAAGAATGGATACGTCGACATTAAACTCATCTCATCTAGTGCCGTACTATATACGCCGCCAAGAAGCGGTTCGATCATATTTGTTGCGACTTCCTCACCGAGACGTTTTTTGAAGAAATCTCCCGCAGAAATATCACCATGCATTTCGACAACTGGAATTTGATAGTCGAGTAATGCGCGTGTTTTTCCTTTTCTTGATAATAACTCTGTTTCTTCAATTGCTTCTTTTGTTGTCGGAACTCCTAAAATTGTATTTTTAGGCACAGGACTAAGTGAACCATTTGAGTATATGAATGATTGTCCAGTTAAATTTCTAACGAGGTCTTCTTCCATACCAATTTCAACCGCAAGGTCTGTCAATTCAGGTTTACGACTAATGTAAGACTCTGCACCTTGTTCAATAACAAAGCCATTTTTTCTATATGTCTTTACTTTCCCACCGACACGGTCACTCGCTTCATATAAATCAACTGGAATTCCTTCTTTTGTTAAGTAGTAAGCAGCGGAAAGTCCTGTAATTCCACCGCCGACAATACATACTTTTTTCACATAACTCAGCCTTTCACTATAGTTTTTCTATTTCGTTTGCCATCGCATCGATAAATCTAGAATCTGTGTTTGGCATTGGTGGACGATGATACACTGCATTGTTACGATCTGTCACGACTTTACATTCGTAATCGTTATCGTATAACACTTCTAAGTGTTCACAGACAAACCCTAATGGTAAGTAAACGAAGTGTTTAAACTGATGTTCATCGTATAAGTCTTGAGTTAAATCTTGAACGTCTGGACCTAACCAAGGGTCTGGTGTATTACCTTCTGACTGCCAGCCTGTAAAGTAATGGCCGTAATTCGCACGTTCACGAATGAGTTCCATCGTCTCTTCTATTTGTTTTGGATATGGATCATTATTCTCGACGATCATTTTTTCAGGTAAGCTGTGTGCACTGACGATAATCGCTGTTTTATCGTGCTCGTCTTCAGGAATAGTTTTCATTGTTTCTTCTACTTGCTCTACCCAGTAGTCAATAAATGGTTTTTGACGATAAAAATCATCCACAGACTTAACTGAAATACCGTATTTTTCAGCTTCTTCTTTTGCACGTTTATTATAAGTTTCCACTGAAAATGCCGAATAGTGAGGTGCAAGTACGACTGTTTCAATTTCTTTAATACCTGCTTTATTAATATCTTCAACTGCTTCTTCGATAAATGGTGTAATGTGTTTTAACCCAATAAATAATTCATACTCATCGTCACTACGCTTGTTCATTTCTTCAACTAATGCAGTTGCTTGACGCTTTGTTGTATCTTTTAATGGTGATACGCCACCGATTGCTTTATAGCGCATTTTTAAATCTTCTAATGCTTCTTCTGAAGGTTTGCGTCCGTGACGAATATGTGTGTAATACGGTTCAATATCTGATTCTTGATACGGCGTTCCATAAGCCATAACGAGTAATGCTTTTTTAGTCATAATTAATTACAATCCTTTCGAATAATTGTGAACAAATTCTGTAAGTCTCTTTAACGTATCTGGGTTTACTTGTGGGAATACCCCGTGTCCTAAGTTAAAGATATGTCCGTTATTTTGACCTTGATCTAAAATCTGAGTAGCGTATTTTTCAATAACGTCCCATTCTGCAAGTAAAATTGCTGGGTCTAAGTTACCTTGAAGTGACTTTTTAATACCCATATCTCTAGCTTCTTGAATTGACGTTCTCCAGTCTAGACCAATAACGTCACTACCTAACGTATCCCACTCTTTAAGTAAGTGGCTCGCACCAATCCCAAAAATTGTGACTGGTACACCTAATTTTTTAGTTTCACTAATTAAACGGCGCATTGAGTTTCCTAAGTAGTACTCATAGTCTTCCTTATTTAAAGCACCTGCCCATGAGTCGAAAATTTGAATCATCTTCGCACCCGCATCTACTTGTGCTTTTAAATAAATAATACTCATATCTGTTAACTTTTCCATTAATGCAAACCATGTTTTTTCATCGTTATACATTAATGCTTTTGTTTTATGATATTTTCTCGTCGGTCCACCTTCAATCATGTAACTTGCGACTGTAAACGGTGCACCGCAGAATCCGATGAGTGGTACATTTAGTTTTTCGTTGACTAAAATATCGATTGCTTTAATTGTATAGTTTAAATCTTTATGTGGATCAAGTTCCCCAAGTGCTTCAACATCTTCAATACGACGAATTGGATTGTCGATCACCGGGCCAACACCTTTAACGATATCCACATCGATACCAATTGGTGCAAGTGGTGTAATAATATCTTTATAAAGAATCGCAGCATCAACATTGTAGTTTTCAACAGGTGTTGCTGTTAAGTATGCTGTCACTTCTGGATGTTTAGTAATTTCAATTAAACCACCATATTGTTCTTTAACTTTGTTGTATTCTGGCTGCGAACGACCCACTTGGCGCATAAACCAAACCGGTGTATAATCTGTTTTTTCTCCTCGAGCTGCTCTTAAAATCGTATCATTAAACAATGAATTTCCCCCTAATTACTTCCTTATCGTTAGTATTGTATCACGGTAATTCTCAATTTCTTCAATTGTGAATGAATTGTCATATTTGAATATGACAAATGTTTAACATCTTTTCATTTAGGGCTAAATACATTAATATAAGAGTAATGATGGAGAAAGAATGAGGGGTACAAACTATGTATATTCACAAAACAAATGGAACTATTGGTTATTTACAAGATGTTAAAGACAAATATCCAAATAGTTATTTACAAGCAAATGCTAATACTGCTGTACTTTATTACGAAGATGACAACGAAACATCTGTCTTTGAAACAGACAATTCTTATGAAGTATTAAATAGTAACGGTGAATTAGATGAAAATCATCCGACATTTATCGTTCACATCCCTGCATATGGTTTAGGTAAATCGACAATT
This sequence comes from Candidatus Nosocomiicoccus stercorigallinarum, assembly GCA_019119225.1. Classification (GTDB taxonomy): domain Bacteria; phylum Bacillota; class Bacilli; order Staphylococcales; family Salinicoccaceae; genus Nosocomiicoccus; species Nosocomiicoccus stercorigallinarum. Next base: position 11,565 of record DWXM01000014.1, on the reverse strand, counting down.
ATTTCACACTTAGGAGATTTCCAAAGAGAGTTAGACAATATTCGCGGTGTGAAGTCATACCGAATCGGTAGTAAAGTCGATCAAGAAAGTTATTTAGTATTAATCAGTTTTGTTGAAGTTAGTGCATATCATGACTCTAAAAAGACAGATACTTTCAGTAAATACTTATCACAAGAATCACTTAAAAAATTCCAAAACGAAGAAAGTATGTTCCAAGACTTCGCAACTTCACAAGCGTTCTTCCCAATTAAAGAAGTTGAACAAGATGAAGATGAGTTTTAATAGAAAAACGCATTGAGTTTAATCACTCAATGCGTTTTCTTTTTTATATACATTTTTAGAAAATACAGTATTTAACACATATCCAAATATCGGGAATATAATCGAAGCGTAAAACACTTCTGTATGAAGCGCTATAAACAATAGGGCAAATATTAACGACAATATAAATACTAACTTATGCGAATATCTAATATAAGATACTTGAATATTTTTTCTACTGACCGGCCAAATTTTTGGCCAAAGTAAATATGCCTGTGCGGAATATATTTGAGTGAGTTGCAGAATAATAATATATAAAACGAATAACGAAAAAATAATCGTGACATATATATTCGACATCCAAATGATAAATATCCCAAACAGTAAAATTAGTCTTAATATAATCATCGGTAAGTCATGATCTCTTAAAAAACTTCTATGGAACATATAGTCATACATATATTTTTCGTTAAAGTGTTTTACATTGTGTTTCTTCATTAAAAAGTCTAAATATTGGCGACGCTTAAATTTCTTCTCTGAAGATTTTACGTTCGTAAACATTGAAATAATCGTATTAAATCGGTTAATTTCATGCGCCTCATATTCAATTAACCCTGTCCAGTTCACTCTTAATACACGTTTTTTATTTAAAATTAATAAAATGATAAATAACACGACAGGTATTAAAATCACAAAATAAATCTTAATTAATGATAAGAAAAACAACACTGCATTTAAAACAACTAAACAATACATGAGAAGTTGTGTATTCACTAACGTATGAATAGACGCTACTTTAATTTTAAATGTCATATATACCGCAACAAGTACACCGATAAAAAACACTGCCATCTCTTCCGGGGAATGGTTAATTAAAACGAGCATAAATGTTAAAAACATCATTACTACTGGGAACGTATAACTTAGTATTAAAGAATAGCGCTCTGCTTGTTTAAAATAGCCACTCAGTTCTTCTTCTACTGGTGTTAAAAAGATACTATCCGCTTCTTTTAATAAACTTCGATATGTCGGAGTTATTGAGAATGCAATGAGTACTGCGACTAACATATCGACATATATATTACCAACGAGCGTTTCTCGAAGTCCAAATAACGAATAGAAAAACGCACCGAGTGCAATCGTTAAAAAGATTAGAAAATGACTGTTAAAAATAAACTTCATATAGTATGCACGTTTAGATATGTCTTTATCCATCCGTGTTTTAAATAAATCAGTCCACATCGCGGTCACCTGTTAAATGTAAGTAGATATCATCTAGAGTACCGTCAATACCTGTTTGTTCTCTTAACTCTTCAATTGTACCATCTGCGATTTTTTCTCCGTGATGAATAATAATATAACGGTCACAATATCTTTCAGCAGTTGATAATATATGAGTACTCATTAAAATCGACTTCCCTTTATCTCTCATAGAAACCATTAGATCGATAAGACCTTCTATTCCAAGAGGATCAAGACCTAAAAACGGCTCGTCAATGATGAATAACTCAGGTTCAACGACAAACGCACATATCAGCATTACTTTTTGCTTCATCCCTTTAGAAAAATGCGTTGGGAATTTGTCCAGTTCAGTTTCTAATCTAAACAACTTAAGTAACGGCTCTGCACGTGTCATTGCCTCATCTTCAGTCAAACTATACGCCATCGCTGTCATATGAATATGTTCTCTTAACGTCAATTCTTCGTAAAGAATTGGTGTTTCAGGAATGTACGTTAAGTGGTTTCTCATATTTTCATCTTGTATATTTTTACCGAGCACTTTAATATCTCCACTATGTGGGGATAAAAGCCCTAATATATGTTTAATTGTCGTACTTTTACCAGCACCATTAAGCCCAATTAAACCGACAATTTCGTTTGATTGTAATGAAAATGATACGTCGTGAATAATCGGTGTTTTACCATATCCACCTGTCACGTGTTCTAATTCTAAAATGTTCATATTGAAACTCGCTTTCAATTTATTATTCGTTTATATAGTATATAATAATTATAAGTAAACTATATCATAAGTTATTATGGAGGTTATACAAATGAGTAACAACAAAACTGTATTTGAAATGATTATTGACCGCGATATTGAAGCGGATATTATTTATGAAGATGAAAATTTCATTGCATTTTTAGATGCGTTTCCTGTCGTGAAAGGTCATACGCTCGTCGTACCGAAAAAACGTATCGAAAATATTTTCGATTTAGACGATGAAACAGCAAACGATTACTTGAAAATTGTGCGTGACGTCGCGACTGCAGTACGTGACGCATTTAACCCTGAAGGTTTAAACGTTATTCAAAACAATGGTGAATTTGCTGGACAGTCTGTATTCCACATTCATTTTCACATCTTACCAAGATATAATGATGAACATGACGGATTTGGTTACAAATGGGTCGACACTGAGTTTTCAAAAGAAGAACGACAAACACTCGCAGATGAAATTAAGTCTAAACTGAATGCATAAAGTCGAGTGCTTTTGGGTAAACATTCTATAAGATATATAAGGAAGTGACATATAATGGGAGTTAGAAACTTTTTAATCGGATTTACTGTCGGTGTTGTCGGCGGTGCATCTTTATCAGTTATGAATGCCCCGCAGTCAGGTAAAGCACTGACGAATTCTTTAAAAGAGAATTCAGGAACAGTAAAATCTTCAGCAAATCAAGTCAAAGAAGAAATTAATAATATTAAAGAATCTGTATTACGTGCAAAACATGAAACTTCTAATATTAACGATTTAACAGATGAAGTAAAAGTACTTGTCGATAACTTTAAATCAGATATCGATCCGAATGTAAACAATTTAAAAGACGATATTACAGCTGTACAAAATAGTGTTGAAGATATTCAGCACGCATTTGATAAGCCTGAAAAGAAATAATAATGAAGCGGTGATGAATTCCATGCATCACCGCTTTTGTTATGTTATATTTAAAATTGTGAAAAATATTAAAGGAGTTTTGAAATGAAGAAATTTATAACGACTGCTTCACTATCAGCAGCACTTGTTTTATCAGCATGTGCTAATGATGACGAAAATAAAGATGAAGCAAAAGAAGAAAAAGATGATATTAAATACGAAGAAACACTCGCAACTAGTGATGCAGGTGACGTAACTGTTGATGATATTTTAAACTCAATTGGCAGCGAAGAAGTTGCTTCACAGACTTTTGAACTTACTTTAAATAAAATTATTGAAGATAAATATAAAGACGAAGTCGATATTGATCAGCTAAAAGAAGATGTCGATAAAGAGATTGAAGAGTATGGTGGCGAAGAACAATTTTCTCAAGTACTCGCACAAAGTCAACCAGGCCTTACAGTTGAAGGGTATAAGCAGAGTAAAATTGCTAACGTATTACACAATAAGTTTTTCGCAGATAAGCTAGAAATTTCTGATGACGATGCACTTAAAGATTCTTACAACGCACAACATATTTTAGTAAAAGTTGAAGAAGAAGATGAGGACAAAGAAAACGATAAAGACGCAAAATCTGACAAAGAAGCGAAAAAAGAAGCTGAAGATATCTTAAAAGAAGTTAAAGATGGCGGTGACTTCGACGAAATCGCTAAAGAAAAATCAGACGACACTGGAAGCTCAATGAACGGTGGTAAATTAGGTCTAGTGACAAAAGGTCAAATGGTACCAGAATTCGAAGAAGCATTATTTGAATTAGAGCCAGGTGAAATTTCAGACGTCGTAAAATCAGACTTCGGTTATCATATTATTAAACGATTAGACACAAATAAAGAAGATATGTCAGAGAATGAAATTGCAGATGCAAAATCTCAAATAATCAATCAAAAAATTCAAGAAGATCCTAACAAAATTATGGATTTCTACAAAGAATTACTCGATGAATACAATGTTAAATTCAAAAACAAAGATATCGAAGAACAAATTGACAAAATGATGCAGCCATTAGAAATTCAAAAAGACGCTGAATAATATAAAATCCCTCTATTTTTAAAATAGAGGGATTTTTTTCATCTATAATTTGCTAGATTGTGTTAAAAATTTAGTTTTTCATTGACGATATGCTGTATTGTCCATGAGAATTTCATTTCATGTACGCAAAATGAAGTATCGTATATGACTTGTTTGAGATATTGACGATATACCTCGAATTGTCAACGAGATAAGTAAAATTGAGAATTTCGTTGACGGTACTCTAATCACTGTCAACAAAAAATGAATTTCATTGACGATTCTTTTGTTTAGTCGAATCGTTAATGATTTTAGATTTTCATCTACCATTTAACTATCCTATAATCCATTTGTTCCTGGTCCAATTGGTATTCCAAATAATAACCAAGCGATAAATAAAATCGTCCAACCGATTAAAAATATTATCGAATATGGTAGCATAATTGAAATGACTGTTCCGATACCGTTACTCTTTCCATAACGTGCTGCAATGGATACGATATATGGGAAAAACGGCATAAGTGGTGATATAATATTTGTCGATGAGTCCCCGATTCTATATGCAACTTGCGTCACTTCTGGGGGAATATCTAACTGCATAAACATCGGAACAAATATTGGTGCCATCATCGACCACTTCGCAGAATCTGCAGCAATAAAAATATTAACAATTGCTGTAATTATAATAAGCAGTACTAAAGCTACTGGTCCACTAATCGAAAGTGATTTTAAAATATTTGCACTTTCTACAGATAACCACATTCCGATATTAGAATAATCAAATAGTGCGACGAATTGTGCTGCAAAAAATATAAGGACAATAAACTCTGCCATCATTTTTATAGAATCTGTCATCATATCAATTAAGTCACTATCTCTTTTAATCGATTTATCGACAATCCCGTACACAATTCCAGGAACTAAAAATATGATCATCATAATAAAAATTATACTTTGTATAAATGGTGAACCGATAAATTCACCATTTTCACCACGTAAAATCCCGCTTGATGGTAACACCATTAATAATATTAAACCAATCATGACTAATAATGAGATATTCGCATATAGAAATGCACGAGGATTTACTTCGCTTTTATCTTCATAATAGTTGTCAAAACTACCTAAACTCGGTTCTACAATCTTATCCGTAATAATTGTACCAATAATGACAATTAAAAAAGTAGATGCAAACATGAAGTAAAAATTATCAGTTGCGTTTACGATATAATTTTCATTTAAAATTTGAGCAGCTTCAGTCGTCATACCACTGAGTATTGGATCATTTGTACCTAATACTAAGTTTGCTGAATAACCACCTGCTACTCCGGCAAAAGCTGCCGCAAGTCCGGCAATCGGGTGACGATTATAACTTAAGAAAATCATTGCACCAAGTGGTACAAGTACAACATACCCTACAGATGCCGCAACGTTTGATAAAACTCCAAGTAAAATAACAACTGGTGTAATAAATTTTTTCGGTGCAAAGCTGACGCTTTTTCTAATAATTGCAGCGAGATATCCTGTTTTCTCAGCAACCCCAACACCAAGCATTACAACAAGCACTGGTCCGAGTGCAACAAATGACGTGAAGTTTTCTACGACTGATGTAAATATATGGGAAATACTACTCGGAATTAACAGACTGACAATATCGTACTCTAGCATCTCTAATTGATGTGTTTCAGGATTAATACCTTCAAATTTCACAGTGACTCCAAGCATATAAAATATATGAGATATAATCATCAGAGCTACTAAAAATATAATAAAAATCGATACAGGATGTGGTAAACGATTTCCGATGACTTCTAATTTTGATAAATATTTAATGATTCGATTATTTTTCATACTCTTCTCCTATGAATTATAATTAAAAAACTCTCTACTACAAAATTGTAGTAGAGAATGATTTTATTCTTCGCCTTGACTACGGTATAACATTCTACCTTCAAGTGGAAATACTCTTTGAGTGAATGTCCCTTTTTCAGCGTTTTGAATATGTTTATTCATCATTAAAACTCTTGCGTCGATGTTATCAATCATGTGTAAAATTTCTGCTTCTGGAATCATCGGTGTTTTTGGCGATCCATATTCCAATTTACCATGGTGAGCTAAAATTAAATGTTTTAATAACATAACATCTTCGCCTTCGATATTTAACTCTTCAGCGATTTTAGTAATCTCTTCAGTCGCAATGACGATATGACCGATTAAATTACCTTCAACGGTATATGTTGTGTTTACGGCACCAGATAACTCTTTTACTTTTCCAATGTCGTGTAAAATAATTCCAGCATATAATAAATTACGATCAAGTGTTTCATAAATATCACATAATGATTCCCCGACTCTTAACATCGTATAGACGTGATACGCAAGCCCTGAGACGAAATCATGGTGATTACTCATTGCTGCTGGAAATGTTGAAAACTCTTTACGATATTTGTTAAGCAATCCTCGAGTAATTCTCTGGAGGTTTGCATTTGTAATTTTTAATGCGTAGTCAAAAATCTTTTCAAATAGGTCTTCACCATCTATTGGTGCCTCTTTTAGGAAATCTTTCACTAATACGTTATCTTCAGGTGTACTCGTACGGATTTCTAATATTTTCATTTGATTCTTACCACGGTAGTTAATAATTTCTCCACGTACTTTTACGAGATCCGCTTCTTTTAACTCTGTAATTTGCTCAGGTGTAACTGTCCATAGTTTTGAATCTAATTCTCCAGTTTTATCTGCCAAAATTAAAGTCATATATGGTTTACCTTGTTGAGTCACACCATCTTGAGCACGTTTTACTAAGTAAAAAGACTCGACACTATCCCCTGGCTTTAAGGTAGAGATTTTACTCATTTAATGTTACCTCCTATTTCTACTATCTTTTAAAACAATCGTGTTTGTCGCTGGTATACTCTTTTCTAAGTTACAAGTAAAGAACAGTACCTCATGTTCTTTAGATTGCTTTTTAAAGTACTCTAATATCGTACGTGTACGTGATTCATCAAAATGGACAAATGCGTCGTCAATAATAATTGGTAAGTTATAATAATTTCTTAACGCTTTAATTAAACTTATGCGAAGTGAAATATATAGCAATTCTTTTGTCGATTGTGATATCTCTGATGGATCAAAGATTTGTCCATTACTATGTTTTACTTTAATAATATTGTTTTCGTACATGACATCGATATAACGACCTTTTGTAATATACTCAAAGATTTTTCTTGCTTCTTCTACTACAACTGGTAAACGCTGGTCTTTAATGGCTTTAATATGTGCCTCTATTAACGTTTTAATATACATCAGTGACATATAGTCTATCGCATGTGATTCTATATTATTTTTTTCTAATTCAAATTCATGACGATATACAGATAGCTTACCATTTTGCTCAAGATGTCGAATTTCTTGTTGCACTTTTGCAAGTGTATTTGTTTCTTCATCGATTTGTGATTGATAATTATCAATTGCCGCATTCATTGAAGATTCTTCATTTCTTAAATCTGCAGTATTAAATTCAGATAATCGTTGTCTAGATTCAACGTCAAAGTTTTCAAGCGATAATTTATTATCTAACTCTTTAAATCTCGCTTCGTTTGCTTTAAATTCGTTAAACATACGACCGTAATAGTAAAACTCATCTTCATCTTCCGCATCGACGTAACTAAATAAGTCTTGCATTTCTTTTTCTGCAACGTAGTTTCGGTTATCGATAACGTCAATTTCACTTTCGAACAAGTTAATTTGTTCTCTTAAGTTTTGATACGTCGCCTCATCTTTTTTAAGCTTTTCTAGAAGTCTATTCGCTTCAAAGAAAATGGAGTTAATATGGAATTCAATGCCTAACTTAGATACTTCACTTCGGACTGAATTGCTAAACGTTTCGATGTTTTGTTCTAAAGTTTCAATTCTAGATTTTAACTCATCGACAGCTCTACGCATTTGCTTAATATTACGAATTGTATAAATCGTGTCAACAATCTGTCCGTCATCTAGCTCATCACTCACATAAAGCTTTTCTTTCACACGATGAAGATCTCGTTTTAGTTGATCATTTGTACTATCTAAAATCGAGCGTTTTTCTTCTAGACTTTCTAACTTCATAGAGTCAGAAATCTTTTTATTCGTTAAGTGGTCGATTTCATTAATTAAATCGCGCGCGTCATAATAATCAAAGTTTAAGTCATAAGCTTCTTTTTTGTCATTAATTTCACGTTTGATTTTTTCTAACTCATTTTCGTAATCATCTTTAAGACTGTCGTCGTCTTCTTTTTTATTCAGTTTTAATAGTAGCAGTGACAATGCACCAACTAAAATGAATATTCCACCGTATATAAACTCTTGACTGATTAATATAAACGATAAACCAACAAGCATCAGTACAACACTGATTGATATAATTGCAGTCGCTTGTGTTTTATTACGTTTTTCACGATTTCGTTTTTCTTCTAAATATCTTTCTTCGATTAATTGATATACACGATCTTTTTCTCTAAGTTCGTGTTCTAAATCTTGAACTTCTAATTTGGCGCGTATTCTATCGTCAGAAATTTGTTTTTCTTCGAGGTTAGAAAGTTTTTCTTCAGTTTCGTTTTTCTCTTGTTTTAAATGCGCGATTTCATTATTATAAAATTCGCTTTCCATCTCGATTTCATCGTGACGTGATAATAAACTTTGAACATTTTCTCTCACGATGTTTGAGTCATCGACATTTAAATGTTCTTCTTGCCAACCAATATCTAACATCGATTGATGAATTTTTTCTTCAGTTTCTCTGACTTCGTTTCTTAAGCGCTCAAGCTGTAAAATATCATGTTTTACGTTCGGTTCTTCTTTAACAATTCTCTCGAGATATTTAATATCTTCTTCGTTTGGTAATTCGATTCTATTTTCTTCACGAATTAATGCTTCTAATTTTTCTTGACGAAGTAATTTGTCTTTTTCACCTGTCGTTAAGTGATTTTTAATTGCTTCATATCTTTCGATTCCTTTTTCAGGGAACATAACAGGTTCAACGTCAATTTTATTTGCTAAACGATACCACTCTTTAATTTCAGGGTGGTACATAATTTCTTTCATTTTAAGTTTTAATTGTTCTTTAATCGTTTGAGAAGCTTGCTTCTTTCGTTCAATACTTTCAATTATTTTATGTTCTTCGTGAACTAATGATTTGTATGTTTCTTCATACTCTTCTAATTCTGCGATTTTTTCATTGATGTCAGAGATAGAATCTAATTTTTCGTTAATTTTAGGCTTCGTACCGTTTCGCTTATATAATTCCTCAAGTTCTTTGTTGATGGCACTTAACATATCTTCATACTTATTTGATCCAAGTGCTCCTGCACGAAGTAAATAGTCTTGAAGATCTTTTTCAGTTAAGTTTTTATTAATGTCTTGAAGACCGAGAACATCAAACGAAAATATCGAACGGTACATTTCTTTATCGATATAATTTAGCTTACGTTTTAACCAGTCTTCACTGCGAGATGTACCATCAGCCATCGTAATACGTACGTCACCCGCTGATTTGTTACCTTTAATACGTTCAATTGTTACAGGTCCAGTCTCATCGTCAAATTCTACTGTTAAGCGACCTCCATATGCATTACCGAGTCTCGGTTCGCGTCGTGGTTCGCCTTCGTTTCTACGAGGGAATCCAAAAAGTACTGAATGAATAAACGACATCATTGTCGATTTACCCGCTTCGTTTTCCCCGTATATTTGCACAAAGTCGTGTTCGATTTTAAAACTTTGATCGATGATTTTACCGTAACCATATATGTCTAAACTTTTAATTTTCATATTGTTACTTCCTCATGAGTAGTTTTAAACGTTCTTCTCCAAGTTCTAGTAATTCATCTTTATCAATATCTTGAATCGGTGGTAAATATCTATTGACTTTAGGGTCCATATATAATGTGTTTAGCGCTTCTCTAAATAACTTGTCATCGCCTCTAAATGTCGTTTTAATATCTGTCAGTAAAGCATTTCTTTCTTCGTTTTCATGCTCGATGTGCAGACGGTCAATCCATACAAAGTCCTCAACATCACGTTCATCTTCTTGAAGTAAAGATAATACTTCGTAGTAGTCATTCCCACCAATATCATCATCACCATCATAGTAAACTGTTAACTCAATCATTCGTTTACCTTCTTTACGAATCGTGTTTTTATATTCACTAATCGCTTGGTATAACTCATCTCTACGTAGACTTTTCACTTCAAGTTCGTAGTTTTCAAATAGAATTTCTTCTACAGACACAAACTTACTATATAAGTTCACGTGGTCTCCTTCTACAAGATAAAACCCTTTCTCTCCTGACTCATTCATATGTCGTCCTTGAATATTACCAGAATAGTTAATTAGCGGTATATCTGAAAGTTCTTGACGCTGATGAATATGCCCAAGTGCCCAGTAATGATAGAGTTTAGAGCGTAACTCTTCTAACGTAAACTCTGTATATCTCGCACTTTTTGTGTTCGATTTAGAATACGTACCGTGTAAGATTCCAATATGAATCCCGTCATTACGTGTATTCACTGGGTATTGGTCAAGTTTATTTTCATAAGTTTCATCATGTAAATAACTAAAACCATGTAAAAACACTTGTTCTTTGTTTTTACTCATTAGTTGATACGTTTCAATATTGTCTTTAAAGACGTGAACCGTACTCGGCCAACTCGTTTGTATACCGTGATCTAAAGGATCATGATTTCCATGAATCATGTAAGTAAATATTCCATTTTTTTCAAGACGTTTGAATTGTTCTTTTAAAAATATTTCAGATTTTAATGTTCTATTTTTTTGATCAAATACGTCACCAGCTAGAATAACAAAATCGACTTCTTCTTTAATTGCATAGTCAATCATGCGTTTCGTTGCTTTATATGTACTTTCCATTAAACTATCAACAATGTGTGGAGGCAATTCACTTCTTGATTTAAACGGACTATCAAGATGTAAATCTGCAGCATGGATAAATTTAACCATCAAACACCTCACCTTTCTATTCCTTACATTATATCAAAAAACAAGAAAAGATTGTAACAGAGTAAATGGCGCGCTTAGCTTGAAGAATGTATTTTATTGCTACAGTTTTTCACATTAAAAAAGTATGCATTTTAATAAATGCATACTTTTAATAATTATTATTGTTCATTTACTTTATATAAATCTTCAATTGGTTTCATAATTACTCGGTTTAAGTCTTGAATTAATTGACTTAATTTTTGTTCTGATTCCATTAAGCTTTTGATGTTTTCATCTGCTTCGATTGCTTGAGCAGTTTGTTGTGCACGTTCTACATCAGCATCAAGAATCTCTTCACCTTGCATTTGTTTCACTTGAAGTTCC
>DWXM01000082.1 GCA_019119225.1 Candidatus Nosocomiicoccus stercorigallinarum | reverse complement strand
TTCGACTAACCACTTCACTGCGTGCGTTGGATGATCTAAAACGTCAGCTGAGTTTCCTGTCTTTACGCTTTTACCGTTAAAGAAAATCGTTCCGTCAATATTTTTTAAATCTTCATAATTAAATGATTGGTCTTCACCAATAACGACACTCCCTGAAACAGCAGTGTCTGCGATGACATGAAACATCGAGATATTCGGGAACCAGTTTTTATAACGACCGTCTGGCACTTCGATTCCTGGTGCGACTGTACATTTTTTCATAATATCTTCGACACTATCTTCAGATGATAGTTCTTCTTGAACGATAAATACAAGTTCTAACTCAAGAAGCGGATCATTATAATCGTTTAAAGAGACAGTTTTAACAATTTGTTTATCTGTCATTGCACCGTATAATGGGTGAGTACTATTAAACAGTTTTTGAGTCCCTTCAGATGTTAGACTAATTTTATAACCTTTTAACGTTTCACCGTCATCTTTTTTAAGATTAAGAATTTCATCTTGAATATCGTAAGCTTCTTTTAAATTATTTACGTTAATATCTTTAGCTTCTACAGGAACATTACGTTTTCGTGCTTCATAAAGAGTTTTACTTACTGACATATTCCTCACCTATTTTCTTATTTTATTTAAAAATACTTTACCTTTTTGGTACATCGGTACCATAGTATTTAATAGGTAATATACTGGACGATTCAGTACAAAATCAAATTCTCCGATTTTGTTGCTGACTTCTGTGCCCCACTGACTTTTAAATTGCCATAATCCAAAATACTCAGAGTCTTCCGGCGGCTCGACACTTGTTCCACCGAAGTCATAACTTTTAGCACCATTTTCTCTTGCGTACTGCATCATACTAAACTGCATATGATGGTTCGGTAAAAAGTCACGGTAATCATTTGAAGACGCACCATATAAATAATATGCTTTTTCTCCGCATTGTGCGTATAGCGCACCTGAAAGAATTGCTTTTTCTTTAATCTCTTTAATTTCTTCAAGCTGAGTTTCTAGTTTACTTAAACGATTATTTAAGTTTTCGAGTTGGTTATTTCTCTTTGTTTCGTCTTTAGTTTTATTAGCTTTTTTAATATCTTTATTGACTTTATCGATATCTTTTTGGATATTTTCTTTTACTTCTTCTGGATCTAACTCGACTAAAAATAACTCCATATGACCATTGTCGTGAAGTGCGTCGTATAATGACTCAAAGTACGTAATATCTCTTGTTAAGAATCCATCACGTTCCCCTGTAATTTTCATTAACTCGTGGAATGCTTTTAAGTCTTCACGCTCTGCACGTTTTACTGTTGTTCCCATTCGTAATGCACGTCTCACACGTGTACGGTTATTTCGGTCAAAACTTTGTAAAAGTTTTTTATCGTCCACGGAGACGTCAGTGACCATCGTTTGTCGTGGCTGAATCGCCTCTTTACTCATACCATCTAAAAAGCCGTGATGGATAAATCCTAAAGATTTTAATAGTTTTAATGCCGCTTCATCAGTCTCAGGAATATCCGGATCGATTTTAATTGTATAGCTGTTTTCTTCTAGCGCAGCGTCAATTACTTCTTTTAATAATGCTTTTACGAGTATCTCGTCGCTATAATCAACGACAAACCCACGCGATATATAGCACAATGTAAGTTTAGCTTTTGGAATTTTTTTAAACTGTAAAGTTGCGGCCGCTTCTATTTTATCATCTCGACCAATTGCGATACGCTTATAATACCAACCTGTTAATTTTTTAGATTCTGCCCAGTCAGTTAACTGCAGTAAATCTCCATTTCTATGAGATTCAATAAATTTGTTATACTCTTTTTCGCTTACTTCTAGTCTTTTAATCATTGTGTTTACTCCAATCATTATTTTAGAAATTTTGTTATAATTTTCTAAAGAAGGTGATGTAATTATGAAGCAACTATTGCTTTTGTTATTTATTTTGTTTAACGCATGGAGTGGTTTTGATATACATGCGAACTACTTACCAGATGATTTAATCGATTGGTTAAGTATACGTATTATATTACTCGTGATCTCCGGTGCTTTAAGCGTAGTATATATTTTACTCGGTAGCAAAAAATTAACAAATATTCTTGCAGTTATAAATATATTACTTGCCGGATGGCATTTTTATACAATTTTAATCATTTACTTTAATTAAATCGTATGTGTATTATTTTTGATTGACATGTAATAACTAATGGATAGCCCAAGTAAAAATGTCACAGTGGAAAAGACCCACTCACTGACACTACTTGGCATTCCATTGTAAATTGGGAATACCGATCCAACGAGTAATCCAATAATTAGTGCATACATTAAATATGGATATGTCTTTAATAAGTAGTGAAGTATTCTACTTGTTAATAATACCCCACTTAACACTCCGAGACCTGTCGCCATAAGTACAGGAAACACACTAAAATCAAATGATAAAAACTCTGATATCGAGTACATCACAATCGGATATGCGCCAAGCATTAATAATATAACCGCTCCGGATAAACCAGGTAATATTAATGCACTTGCTCCTAAAAACCCACTAATAAACATCCATATAAGTAATGCTCCTGTGATTTGAACATTTTCTACAGTTCCTTTTTCTCCAACAAAATAATCGAGTGAAAATAAAGCAATCGTCACAACAATCATTAAAATGTAGTGAATGCTTTTAAATTCAACTTTATAATTACCAAGCTTAAACATCATCGGAACAACACCCAACACTAATCCTAAAAAGAAAAAGTGTGTAATCGTCGCATGCTCATTTAACATATAGTTAATTACCGAAGACATTGTTACGATTGCAATTCCCATTCCAATAACAAGTGGAATTAAAAATTTTAATGACTCTTTATACTTTTTTGTAAATAGTTGATTGATTGAAACTAGCATTTGATCATAAATGCCAAGAAGTAGCATAAGGGTACCACTACTTATTCCTGGGAGCATTTCAGTAATGCCCATAAAGAATCCTCTAATAACGTTTGTCCATCTCATTCATCTAACCTCTAATTCATATTGATAATATATTTTACCATAAGCACTTGAATTTTTAATCTTTAACGTTGAAAATGGTATTATAATATACATATTAGCTTAAGAGCTTTTTAATTAATTTTTGTGGAGGAAAAATTATGGATATAACTCCAATGGAAGTCATTTTCTCTTTCCTTGGTGGACTTGGTATATTTTTATATGGTATTAAATCTATGGGAGACGGTTTACAAGCAGCCGCTGGTGACCGTTTACGTGAGATTTTAAACCGTATGACAGCAACGCCACTTCGTGGAATTTTAGCCGGGATGCTTGTAACTATTTTAATTCAGAGTAGTTCAGGTACAACTGTAATCACAATCGGATTGGTTTCTGCTGGCTTTATGACACTTAAACAAGCTATCGGTGTAATTATGGGTGCAAACATCGGGACGACAGTCACAGCTTTCATTATCGGTTTAGATATTGGTGAATATGCATTACCTGTTTTAGCGATTGGTAGTTTCCTATTATTCTTTTCAAATAAAACAACTACTAATAATATTGGTCGTATTTTATTTGGATTTGGTGCATTATTCTTTGGGCTTGAATTGATGGGAGACGGGGTAAAACCTCTCGCTGATCTAGAGGCCTTTAGAAACTTAATGCTACAAATGAGTGATAATAGATTTTTAGGTCTAGCAGTTGGTACGATACTTACAGTGATTGTACAAAGCTCAAGTGCAACAATTGCGATATTACAAAACTTCTATTTAAATGACCTTGTCGATTTAAAAGCAGCGTTACCAATATTACTTGGTGATAACATCGGGACGACAATTACAGCGGTTCTTGCTGCCCTTGTCGGATCAATTGCTGCTAAACGTGCTGCAGCAGTTCACGTTATTTTTAACGTAGTCGGTGCAATAATTTTTATAATATTACTGCCTTTATTTGTAATGTATGTCGATTTTCTACAAACATTATTAAACTTAAATAAGCCAATGACTATTGCTTTTGCACACGGTTCTTATAACTTAATAAATACATTAATTCAGTTACCATTCATCGGTGCACTCGCGTGGATTGTTACTAAAATTGTTCCTGGTAAAGATCTTGCTGAAGATTATAAACCAAACCTTTTAGATCCAATTTTACTTAAACAATCACCACAACTTGCGACTCAAAGCGCTCAGAGTGAAGTGAAGAACCTAGGGTTAATTGTTTCAGATACATTCAAAGATTTATACAAATACGTTGAAAACCCAACAGATAAACGCTATAGAAAAATTCAAGAAAAAATACAACTGATTGATAACGTACAAGACAGTATTAGAAAATATTTAATGAAAATCTTAGAACTTCAAAATCAGCGGAGTATCGATAGCGAAAACATCGCTGCACTATTAGAAGTAACAAGAATTTACACAAATACTGCTGACTTTATTGAGAAATTTACGATTGAGTACAAAAAGAAAGAAGATGCACGTATCCGCATTTCAGACGCTGCATTTGAAGGATTAGAAACTATGATGAAACACGTCAAGCGTTCACTCGACATGACGGTAGACTCCATCGATATTTATAATCCAGCTGGGTTAGAACGTATTATTCAACTCGGTAAACAATCAAATAAAATCGAACATAACTTACGTCAAGACCACGTTTCTCGACTCAATGATGGAACGTGCTCACCAGAATCAGGTGCAGTATACGCTGAACTAATCGCGTTACTTGAACGTATCGGTTATAACTCAAGAAACATCTCAGAAACAATTCTTTACTCAACAAGACATGAGTTACCAGAAGAATTTACGATTTATGACTGATAAATTTTAAAACCGAAGTACATATGTACTTCGGTTTATTTTTATCTTATATCTTTTAGAATTTTACCTTCTTTACCGACTACGAGT
Source organism: Candidatus Nosocomiicoccus stercorigallinarum (assembly GCA_019119225.1). Lineage (GTDB taxonomy): Bacteria > Bacillota > Bacilli > Staphylococcales > Salinicoccaceae > Nosocomiicoccus > Nosocomiicoccus stercorigallinarum. Next base: position 14,862 of record DWXM01000082.1, on the reverse strand, counting down.
ATATTATCGTTATCTTTTAAACTCCCTATATTTTCTAATGGGTTTTCTTTTAGTAAAACAAAGTCTGCGAAATATCCTGGTGTGATTTGACCGACATTCTCTAATTCTAAACATTCAGCAGCTGTTTTAGTAGACGCTATAATTGCTTCCATCGGTGTCATTCCAAACTCTACCATAAGTTCTAATTCTCGTAAGTTCGTCCCGTGTTTAAATACGCCAGCATCTGTTCCCATCGCGATTTTTACACCATTTTGATGTGCCTTTTTAAAACTTTCGACATGAACATCTAACACTTCTTTAGATTTCTTTAAACCAACCTCACTGACACCAAGTTCTTCAGCAAATTCAATAACAGAAACAGGTGCAAGTAATGTCGGTACTAAAAAAGTACCTTGAGCTTTCATTTGTTCGATGATTTTATCAGATAAGTAAATTCCATGCTCAATTGAGTGGATACCGGCATCTAAACATTGTTGAATACCTTCTTCTCCTTGCGCATGTGCCATCACTTTTACACCATTTCTAAAGCTTGCTTCTTCGACAATAACTTCTAATTCTTCTTTAGAGTATTGAGTAAATTTCGGATGATCTGTCGGTGTAGAAACCCCACCTGTCGCCATCACTTTAATAACGTCCGCACCAGCTCGTAATATTTCTCTCGTTTTTTTACGTACCTCTTCAACACCATCTGCAATATTAGACGGTAGTCCTGGATGCGGTAAAATTAATGGAACATCAATTCCAGAATAGTTTGTAGAGTCTCCATGTCCGCCTGTAATCGATAGAGCTGACACTGATATTACCATTCTCGGACCAACGATAATTTCATCTTCAATCGCTTTTTTGAATCCTAAATCTGCACCGTATGCATCACGCACTGTCGTGATTCCCGCATTAATTGTGCGTGATGCGTATTCAATAGATTTAAAGAAATTATATGAAAACGGCTCTGCAATCTTTTGATCAAGCGGTTGAAATTCTGTAGCTAAATGAACATGTGAATCAATAAACCCAGGTACTAAGTATTGTCCATTACCGTCAATCGTCTCAACTGAATCATCAATACTCTGAGGGTTGATTTCACTAAATTTACCGTCATCAATTAATACATTTGCATTTTCTAAAACGTTATCGTCCACTCCATTAATTAATTGGACATTTTTAATTAATAATTTACTCATAATATTCCTCCTAAATTAATCCCATCACAAAGCTTGCAATAATCACTGAAGCTACTGTGACCGTTACAAATCCACCAATAACCATTGGTGAGACGAGCTCATCAAATAACACTTCTTGATCTGTATCGTTATTCGTTTCACTTCTCGACACTTCTTCACATAAAATGTAATCTGCTGGGAATCCGAGTAATGCCGTAAGAGCTACTGGAATACCTTTAGCGTAGTGCCAACCAACTAGCTTAGAACCAATGAATCCACCAAGTAGTAGACCAACAATACCGATCGCTAGAATTAAGACCACTGCTGGAAAATGTTTTACAACATCACCTGGCGTAATCCCACCCATTGTATTAATAATGACAATCATTAAAGCTGCCATTAAAAATGAAAATGAATTTGCCTTCTCAAGCGCAGCTTTCGGTAATACTCGGGTGTTTACTAAAATTATTCCAAATAATAGTGAATATAGCGTATAGTGAATCGGTGTAAAATTTGATAAGAGTGTCGCGAGTGCACCGAATGCAAAAATAATCGTTAATAAAACAAGGTTATTTTTTAAAATATTAAATCTCGCATACTCATACCTGTTTTTCTCTTCTAAATCCTGAAGAATATCTGATTCAGTTTTATATTTTAAAAAGTATCGACTATACTTTCTCATAAAATAAATCGTAATTGGCATACCAACTGGAGACTGAAACGCTGCTATCATGACAGGTATAACTATTAAGCTCGTTAACCCGAGTTCAGTTAAGCGTTCTGTTGTAATGAGAAGGGCAATAACACCACCTGAAATTGGACCAATCCCACTTGCTGCAGTCGCAAAATCAAAGATTAATGTCCCAACTGATAGTACAAGTGCTAGTGCTCCAACAAGTCCAAATAATGCAATAACTACTGCTCTCCATTGTTTTTTTAAAATATCATAGCTCATTAATGTTCCCATATGTACGATTAGAGCAGGTATTAAGACCGTTGCTAACGAAGGAATTAAAGTTTGCTCTGTCATATCCTCTGGGAACAATCCCGACCATACGAGTAATAAATACAACACCATCGCTGTCATCAGCATGGGAACCCTCGCATGGGTCACAATTGAAATCAATTCGCCGATGGTGAGGATTAAAAGTAATAGGAATGTTGCTACAATAGGTTCAAATGTCATAAACTCACCTCGAAATAGTTAATAAATAAGATTATGACGCATTTCATCTCAAAAGTAAATGAATTTTCTGAATATTCTCAATAAAAATATACCTGAGGTCTTAAACCTCAGGTATTTTCTATTAGTTTGGATTATCTTCTAAATCCGGTACTGGTTTTTCTAAATATTGTCTATCTTTGTTTGCGTTAAAGAAGTCTGCCTTTTCAACTTTAACGTTCGCATCGTAATCTGGCATTTCTACGAAACTTTCGTAAACACCGATCTGTGCTAAGAAGTTTCCTTCTGGGAATAACGTACCAACGTTTCCTTCACGGATGTCTGCGTATCTCGCGTGTCCTTGGAATACTCCGTTTTTGTTATACAGTACAATTGCTTCTCCATCTTCAATCGCTTGACGTTTCGCATCTTCTGGATTGATGAGTACGTCGTGACGGTTCATATGGTTGAAGTTATCTACATCACCATAAACCATTGAGTTAAACTGTGCACCACGGCGCATTAATAGTTTATACTCTCCAGCTTTTTGGTTACTCTTAGGAATTTCCATCGTAATTAAGTTCGCACGGCCGTCTGGTGTTGGACATACGCCACCTTCACATAACCAAGCACCACCGTATTGGTAGACGTCTCCTGCTTTAGTTAAGTGTTGTACACCATCATATACTGGGTTACCTTTTGCGATTTCGTTACGAATATCTTGACCTGTTTTAAAGTCGATTAAGTGACTGTCTTCAGGTTTTACACGCTTCGCGAGGTCTACATAAATCTGCCACTCACTACGTGCTTCCTCAATTCTGTTACGGTTTCCTTCAATTTCAGGTGAGAAGTATACCATACGTTCTGTAGAAGTCGATAAACCACCACCATCTTGTTCGTAACGAGTTTTAGCTGGTAGTACGATAACCGCTTCTTTTGCATCTACAAGTGTAGATGTATTTAAAATAATATCTTGGTGTACTCGAATATCTAAGTTTGATAATGCTTGTTCAACAAAGTCAGGGTCTGGCATTGTCTCTAAGAAGTTACCACCAGACATGTAATATAACTTAAGTTTTCTTTCGTTATCTTCGTCTAACATTGCGTTTTCAATCGTTACACCAACTGTATCTCCTGGCCAATTTGGTAAGTCAAAGCCCCATAGTTTTTCGATACGTTCAACGTTTTCATCGTCAAATCCACCACCTGGTAATGAGAATGGATCTGCACCCATTTCTCCAGAACCTTGAACACTTGAGTGTCCACGTAATGGCATTAAACCACAGTGTTTTTTACCTAACCAACCACGTAATAGCGCGACGTTTGCCACTTGTGAGATGTTGTCTGTTGCGTGTGAGTGCATTGTTAAACCAAGTGCCCATACCATTACACCAGTTTTTGCTTTTGCAAGTGTTTCAGATAATTCAATGATGTCACTCTTAGAAATACCTGAAGACTCAACGAGCTCATCCCAGTCTTGAGATTTAACATTTTCCATTAATTCGTCGTAGTTGTTCACATGTTCTTTTATGAAATCGTGGTTAATTGCAGAACCTTCTTGAAGTTCTTCCATCTCAAACCAGTGTTTCATAATACCGTGCATTAAAGCGATATCTCCACCAATATTTACTTCATAGAAATCATCTGCGATTTTCGTTCCGAATAATGCAGATTCAGTTACTGATGGAATCCAGTAATCTTCAAGTGCTGGTTCTCTGTATGGGTTAATTACGATAATTTTCGTTCCACGTTTTTTTGCTTCCATCATGTATTTTGTTGATACTGGTGATGCGTTCGATGCAACAGATCCCCAAAATACGAGTACATCTGTACCTAACCAGTCTTGGTAGTTACATGTTGACGCACCTACACCAATTGAACGCATTAATGCTGACTTAGATGGTGAGTGACAAATACGTGATGCGTTGTCGATATGGTTTGTACCTAAGTAACGTGCAGTTTTAGCTGCAACGTAGTAAGATTCGTTTGTAATCCCACGGCTTGTTAGGTAGAACGCGTATTGTTTTGGATCTAATTCACGCATTTTACCTGCAATTTGATCCATTGCCTCATCCCATGAAATACGTGTAAAACGACGTTCGCCTTTACGACGAATCATCGGATAAGGAATTCTTCCTTTTTCACGAAGTTCACGGCTTGAGTATTTACGTAACTCATCAATATCTTGATGTAAAAATTCTGGGTCGATTGGAGGTGCTGTGTTTAATCTCAGAACGTTAAAACGTGTCGTACACATGTGTGGACCATTTAGCGTTTGGTCTTGTAGACCAGAAACACCTAATGCACACCCGTCACATACACCTTTTAAAATAATATTTTTGGCATAGTTTAGGTTATCTCTATTTTTCCATACGATTTTTGCTGTATCTCGCATATGATGCGGCTTAACTTTTGTTAAACCGAATGGAATTGGACTCACCCATAATTTTGGATCCCAACGTTTTGTTTTATTTACAGGACCTGGATGTAATGTTTTGCCCATTATTTTTCCTCCTAAAAGATTGCTACCCTATATTATACACAATAGACATTTCTATGCTTAACGATTTTTGTTACTTTGTGAAAGTTTAAAGTAGAATTAAACTGTTTGATGATTTAATTCTGATTCTCTTTTAATTTTACGAATATCTGCACGAATGAGTAATGAGATAATTAATGCCACAACAAACATCGCAACGAATATATATAACGTAATATCGTAGCTTTGTGTCGCTTCATATACTTTCGCAACGATAAACGGTCCAACTAAACCAGCAAGTGCCCACGCTGTTAAAATATATCCGTGAATTGCACCGAGTTGTTTCGTTCCAAACAAGTCTGCAATATATGCTGGAATTGCTGAGAACCCTCCACCATAGCATGAAATCATAATGAATAACATAATCATAAATAACATACCGTTCGTCGTGAATGGTAATAACGCGAACACGATAATTTGAATAATAAAGTATATCGTATAAACATTTGGACGACCAATGTAGTCAGAAATACTCGCCCAAACAAGACGACCTGCACCGTTAAATACTCCCATTATACCGACCATGATTGCTGCACTTTTTACTGATAAACCAGCAACTTCTTGTCCCATTGGACTTGCCACTGCTAAAATCGCGATACCACACGTAATATTAATGAATAACATTAGCCACAGAAAATAGAAGCGGCGTGTTTTAACTGCTTCATTTGCCGTAAGTTGTACATAATCTTTATTTTTCTTCGGCTGTTCTTGTAACGGAATTCCTGACGGATGATAACCTTCAGGTGGTCTTTCAAGATAAAGACTTGCTGAAAGCATAATAACAAAATATGTAGCACCCATAATATAAAAAGTGTTAGCGATTCCAAAACTGTCAATTAAATAACCCATTACTGGACTCGCAATCATCGCTGCAAAGCCGAATCCCATAATCGCTAAACCTGCGCCATTCCACGTCTATCTGGGAACCATTTAACTAATGTTGATACTGGTGTAATATACCCAATACCTAAACCAATGCCTCCAAGTACTCCGTAACCTAAATATAAAAGCCATAGACTTTCAATTGACACTGCAAAGCCTGATAAAATTAAACCTGATGCAAAAAACACTGTTGAAATTAAGCCTGATGCTTTTGGCCCTCTCGCCTCAACAAAATGCCCCATAAATGCTGCAGATGTTCCTAAGAAGAATATAGCGATACTAAAAATAAGTGAAACATCACTTAAACTCCAACCAACTTTGTCTTGAAGCGGCTGAGTAAATACACTCCATGCATAAACACTTCCGATAGAAATATGTAGCGCCACTCCAGCTAAAGCCATGAGCCAACGATTTTTCTTTGTTTCCATCGTTCTACCCCCTTGATTTTAATTCACATTATTGAATATTATTGATAATTATGATTATATATCTATAAGTAAGGGTTTACAATATTTATTTTAGGGGTTATTTAAATTGGATATTATCTCAAATGAGAAAATCATTAAATATAAAAATAATGAGTTTGAAACGTTCACTGACAAGGTTGCAACAGAGTTCCCTTTAACGATTTATATTAACGACACAGAATTTGCAACGCTCGTTTGTACGCCAGACCATTTAGAAGAATTAGTTATTGGATTTTTAGCGTCTGAAGGAGTAATTCGATCATTTAGTGATATAAAATCTATGAATATCGACGATAGAGGTGGATTTTGTCATATCGAAACAACTCGAGAAATACCGATAGATGTCTTTAGTTTTACTAAACGTGTACTAGGATCATGCTGTGGTAAAAGTAGACAGTTTTATTTCCAAAGTGATATGGAAATGTCGAAAGTATCAATGTCAAAAACAAAAATCACTCCAGATCAAATCATTAGCTTAATGAAAACGATGCAAGATACATCAGACGTTTTTAAAGAAACCGGTGGGATTCATAATGCAAGTATCGCAACGCCTAACGGTATTATTGCCCAGCGTGGTGATATCGGTCGTCATAATGCACTCGATAAGTTATATGGATACTGCTTAAAAAATAATATTACTGTACACGATAAAGTGATTATCTTTAGTGGGAGAATGTCTTCAGAAGTATTAACGAAAGTATCTAAAATCGGTGTAGGAATCGTCCTCTCAAAATCCGCACCAACTGACTTAGCACTTAGACTTGCTGAAGACTTAAACATTACAGCAATTGGATTTATAAGACGTGGAATGTTTAATATATACAGCCATTCAGACAGAGTAATTGGTGTAAATAAAGCGGAGTAACGCTATGCGTTACTCCGCTTCTTTATAAATTTTACTATCTATAAAATCCGGTTTTATTTCTGCTACTTCATAATGTGTTTCTAATATATCTGAAATGGACTCTGGCCATTTTATATCCGTTGCATATAAATGTGTTCCCGGATTATTCGGATTCCAGCGCATATCATATAGTGTATTTTGATTGTTATCAAAATATTCATGACGGATAAATTTCGCACCACCAATAATTGCACGCTCCTTTGAATCCCACTTCGCTTTTTTAGCATAACTACTACCTTCTTTAATCGCCGCAACGTCGAATGCTCCGATACCATAGAAGTTATAATACGTTTTATCGTCAACTTTAATACCTTTTGCTAGTTTTGATTTTCCGTTGCCTGTTTCTACTTTAGCATGTGCGATTAAATATAATGCATTTACATCATACTCTTCTTCTGCTTTTAAAAAGTACTCTCCTGTACCTTTTAAAACACCAGCATCTTTTAATAGCTCATTCAGTGTTTCGACTGGCACTTTTGATTTATTGTTAAGTTCAACAAACTGATACGTATTTTGAAGATCAGGTTGCATCGCTTGTTTAATGTCGTCATCAGATGCAGGTACGAGGTACCCATCATTAAATTTTAAATCTTCTGTACCATTACTAATTTGTCGTTCTAACGCTTCATTGAATGTATACATTGGTTCTTCCTCTTTTTCTAATAAATAATCCATCGATACAATAAAGGCAATAATAAATATTAATATAATTACTAACATTATAATCACGAGTATATGTTTTTGTAGTGAATTTTTCATAGTGCTCCTTAAATTAAAACTGAGACTAACGTCGTTAGCCTCAGTTTTAGTTACTATATAATGCTCTTTCAAGTGATTCTAGTTTTATTTGGAAATCTTCGTCTAAATCTTGAATATGTAGCTTGTTTTCTAATAGGTCTTTAGATACATCAAATGGTAAATCGAGTGCTTTACTTATCTGATAAACAGTTAAAACGCCGCTTAAAATTCTAAGTTCTTTTTTCAAGGACACTCACCTACTCCTATAGAATTTAAGATAATTATACTCTTTTCATTACTTTAAAGCTACAAATACTTTGTAAAGGTTTTATAAAGTTTTCCCTTCTATTTTAAGAAGAATTTTAATCGTCTCCATTAAATTTTTAAATTCTTCTGGAGTTAATGATTGTTGACCATCACTCCATGCTTTCTCAGGATTTTGATGCACTTCAATCTGTAAGCCGTTTGCACCTGACATCACTGCTGATTTGGCCATTGATGGAATTACATATCTAATTCCTGCGGCGTGAGATGGGTCAATTACAATTGGTAAATGAGATTCTTTTTGTACCACCGGTACTGCTTGAATATCTAATGTGTTACGTGTTGCATCTTCAAACGTTCGAATACCGCGTTCACAGAATATAACGTTCTTGTTTCCACCCGCTAATATATATTCTGCACTCATTAACCACTCTTCAATTGTTGCTGACATGCCGCGTTTTAAAAGAACGGGTTTATCTGTTTGACCAACTGCTTTTAATAAATCAAAATTCTGCATATTACGTGCACCAATTTGAATAACGTCTACCATATCGACAAACGTATCTAAATGGTCAGTCCCCATAAGCTCTGAAACGATTGGTAAACCTGTTTCCTTTTTCGCTTCGTTTAAAATTCGAAGTCCTTCGACACCGAGTCCTTGAAAGCTATATGGTGAAGTTCTTGGCTTAAATGCACCACCACGTAATGAGTTCGCTCCAGCATCTTTTAGTTGTTTTGCAAGTTCAATTGTGTCAGTTTCATTCTCAACTGAACATGGACCTGCGCACATTAAAAAGTGATCACCACCGACTTTAACACCATCACCGATATCGATGACGCTATCTGCTTCGTGAAACTCACGATTCGCTTTTTTATAAGGTGCTGTAATTCTATATACATCTTCGACGATATTGTATTTTTTTAACGTATTAATATCTATTTTTGATACGTCACCTGTTAGACCTAAAATAATTCTATTCGATCCGTTAGAACGATGGACATTTAGCCCCATCGATTCAACAAATTGTGTGATTTCATCAATTTGATTTTCACTAGAATTTTGTGAAATATGGATAATCACTTACAATCCTCCTTTAGCAATGAACGACAAAAAATGCCACTTTCACTTCGTATGTTAAGTGGCATTTTTGTTAAAGTATCGTCCACAATATATCTTTTACGTATTGTAACATGGATAGCTATTTTTAGGGGGTTCTTTAGCCTCCAAACAGTCTTGCAAAAAATCCTTTTTTCTTTTTCTCGGGTTCAAATGTCACGTTTTTCTCTTCAACTTCAGATGTTTCTTCTTTCTCTTCCTCTACTTTAGGTGCTTCTTCAACATCTTCAGTTTCTTCTATGTCTTCTGCTTTTTCCTCATAAGTACTCATATCAAAGCTGTCTTTATTATTTTGTATTCCCTCTGTTTGCTCTTCGCTATCTGTTTTTTCAATGACTTCTTCTTTAGTTTCTTCTACTGGCGCTTCAATTGTTTCTGTTTCTTCAAGTTTTTCTTCTTCTTTTGGTAGAGTTGTTTCTAAGTCTTCTAGGGTTTTTGTATCAGACTCAATCTTTTCAGCAGATTTATTTAGATCTTCTTTAATCGTCGTTACTTCTGATTCAAGTAATTGCTGTTGCTCTTTAGTATCTAAAAGATTTTCGTCATAACTATCCAGTCTTGTGACAAGCGTTTTAATATTTTGATGTAGCTCGATATTTTCTTGTCGCATTTCTTCTAACTTATCGACAACAAGTCTTAATGCTTTTAATACGTCATCGTTTGAAGCACTATTATTTGTTTCTTCTTTGTTTTTTTCGATGATTTCATCTGCTTTTTCAATGACTTCATCTGCAGCGAGTTCTAAAGTAAATCCTGGTTCTTTAGAAACTTTAATCATTTCTTGTAGTACATGTACGTCTGCTTTAGAAAACAAACGTCTTTGGTATTCATCACGTGTGACTTCATAGCCACGTTCTTCAAGCATGCGGAAGTACTTACGTACGTTTTGATCTGATAACTCGACCATATCCGTTACTTGCGCTGTCGAATAATAAATCGGTGTGTTTGTCGCCATAGTATTCTCCTTATCTATCATCTTTCGATATAAGTATTATAACGCATAGCGTTATATCTTTCTAGGTAAATTCCATTAAAACACGCCTAGCAGTCGTATCGCTAGGCGTTATTTAAGTTACTTAATTTTAAGAATCTCACGAACTTCTTTGTCGATTAAATCATACATTTCTTTTTCATCGCCGAGGTGTTTACCATATGACGGAATCATTTTCTTAATTTCCTTTTGCCATTCGATAAACTCTTCAGGAAACGCACGTTTTAAAACATCAATCATTGCATCTGTCGATGTTGATGCACCCGGTGATGCTCCGAGTAGTGCTGCGACTGAACCATCTTGTGTAACAATTGTTTCTGTACCAAACATTAAAGTACCTTTTCCTTTATCAGTATCTTTAATTACTTGAACACGTTGACCTGCAATAATCGTTTCCCAGTGCTCTTTTTTAGCAGTTGGAACAAACTCTCTCAGTTCTTCAATACGATCATCATCGGATAGCATTAACTGACTAATTAAATATTTCGTTAATGGCATTTCTTTTGCTCCAGATGCAAGCATTGTGAAAACGTTATTCGGTTTAACAGACCCAATTAAGTCAAAGTAAGAACCTGTTTTTAAGAATTTAGGTGAAAATCCTGCGAATGGTCCAAATAGTAATGATTTTTTACCGTCAATATATCGTGTATCTAAGTGAGGTACTGACATTGGTGGTGCACCAACTTTAGCTTTACCATATACTTTACCTTCATGCTTATTAACGATTTCTTCATCTTGTGCAACTAAGAATAAACCACTAACTGGGAATCCACCGATATTTTTAGACTCAGGTATTTTCGTTTTTTGAAGTAGTGGTAAGCTACCACCACCTGCACCGATAAATACGAAATCTGCGATATGGAATTCGTCTGAACCAGTGTTCAAGTCTTTTACTTTAACTTCCCATTTACCGTCATCCATTTGTTTTAAATCTAATACTTCATGTTTATAGTTTAGAGAGACGCCTTCATGTTGTAAGTTTTTAAAGAGTTGTCTTGTTAACTCACCAAAGTTTACGTCTGTACCTTTTTCCATGTAAGTCGCAGCGATATTTTCAAATGACTCACGACCTTCCATCATCAGGGGCATCCACTCTTTTAAAGTTTCAGGATCCGTACTAAACTCCATCCCTTCAAATAATGGATGTTCTTTTAAAATTTCTTGACGTTTTCTTAAGTAGTTTACGTTATCCTTACCTTCTACAAAGCTAAGGTGTGGTACTTTTTTAATGAACTCTTCAGGTGCAGATAGTCTGCCTTCTTTAACGAGATTTGCCCAGTATTGTAATGATGTTTGCCATTTTTCGTTGACATTAACAGCTTTTGTAATATCAATGTTACCTTCTGTGTCTTCAGGCGTATAGTTTAACTCACATAGTGCAGAGTGACCTGTACCGGCATTATTCCAAGGGCCTGAACTTTCTAACGCAGGTGATTCAAGCGTTTCAAACATTTTCACATTCCAGTTAGGTTCTAAATCTTTAATGAGCGTACCTAACGTTGCACTCATTATGCCTCCTCCGATTAGGACGACATTTTTCTTCTCGTTCGTTGTCATACTGAATCTATCTCCCTAATTTAATATTTACTTACTATTATATCGTTCTCCATAACGGTATAAAAGTCTTAATACTTATCTATTTTTTGTTAATTTATTTTATCTTTTACATAATTTACAAATGCGTCAACGTCGCCTTCTTTAACATTGACTAAAGCGAGTTTTCCCATACCTTCAGGAAATTCTATAAATAATCCTTGCGCATTTGTATAAATGTCAGCGATGTCTTTATATGAAAATACACGTTTATACTCTTCACCATTCATATCTACATTCATAATTAGGCGCTCATTTGTCGTAATAAACGCACCTGTCCATTCTGCTTGCCCTTGTACGTTATAAATTAATGTCCCTTCAAGTGCAGGCCCAAATGATTCTGTTGGATATAACTCTGATTCACTAATATTAATTAACGACATAATATTCATCCTTTATTTTAATATTTCCCATCCGTTTTTATCTGCAATAATTTCTAATGTTAAATCTGGTTTAACAACCACCGGATGACCTACCAGCTTTAACATACTTAAATCTGTAGCACTGTCACTATATGCATGACTTTTTTCCCATTCTACTTCTTTCTTTTTTAAATGATCAAAAATCAATTCGATTTTACGAGTGCCGAATACTCTCACAAATGGTTGCTTCGTTGAGACAATACCTTTTTCGTTATAGTTCACTTCTGAACCGATTATATGACAAAATTCATCTTTAAAAATTGCTTCTAACATCGGGTGAAATGCTCCAGAAACGAGAATCGTATAGTAATCGTTATCGCGTAACCACTGTAATCTTTCCATTACACTTTTGTTAAGCTCTTTACGCATCGATTCGCCAACGATATTAAAAAATTCTTTCATCTCTTCTTTTGTCGCACCTTTAAATGCATGAATATATGACTCCAAAGCTTTGTACTGATACTGTAATTCTGGTACAAGCTTTAGTTTGTGACCAAAATACGCAGGCGCAAAACGTCTCACAAAGTGTTTGTAGTACTTTTTATACTTTGGATTATCACGCATGTGTAAACGTAATGTTTCGAATGTTTCATATGGGTAAATCGTTCCGTCAAAATCAAATAGTGCGACCTTCATAATGATGACTCCTTTATTGTTGTTAACAGTTTTAGTTTATCATATATTAATGTGGGTATATAACAATTAAACACAACTTAGGAGGAACAAAAATTGGAATTAACTGTATATTTAGCAGGCGAGATTCACACAAATTGGCGTGATGAGTTAGAAGAAAAAGTAAAAGATAAAAAACTTAATATTAACTTCGTTTCTCCTCAAACAAATCATGACTTATCTGATGATATTGGTGAAAAAATTTTAGGCGAGCAACCAAATAACTACTTTAGAGATGACGCTGCGTCTAGTATTAACAACTTAAGAACGACTGTTTTAATGCAAAAAGCAGATATCGTTATTGCACTATTCGGCGATGAATATAAGCAGTGGAACACTGCAATGGACGCAACAACTGCTGTAAATCTTGGTAAACCACTCATCTTAATTCGCCCAGAAGCACACATTCACCCACTTAAAGAACTTTCTAATAAAGCAAATGTTGTCTTAGAAGAAGTTGACCAAGCGGTCGAAGTATTAGAATATATTTATAAATAACTTTAAAGGTAACCTGAGGGTTACCTTTTTAATTAGGAGTCTATTTATGAAAAATAATGCACGACCGTTTTTATACGGAATTTTATTTACTATAATCGTTGCTGCGATTAGCTATCTACTCTCATACGTACCAGTTCTTTCTAGTATTGGTGCACTTGCGATTGCAATCATCATTTCTATGATCTACCGAAACTCTATTGGATACCCTGAGCCGTTAAGAGGTGGCATTACATTTGTTTCAAAAAAATTACTTCGCGTTGCAATTATATTATACGGACTAAAACTAAATTTATATATCATTGCAACAGACGGCTTATGGCTACTTCTCGGTGGAATTTTCGTTATTTTATTTAGCGTATTTATGCTTGTTTTTATCAATAAATTATTTAATGGTAATGAAAATATCGCACTCTTATTAGGTTTTGGGACAGGTATTTGCGGTGCAGCAGCAATTGGGACAGTCTCTTCAATTATTAAAAGTGATGAAGAAGACACTGCGATTAGTATCGGATTAATCTCACTAGTGGGTACTTTTTTTGCTCTCATATACACATTTCTATTCCCAGTTGTGAATTTAACAGACTCTGTATACGGGATGTGGGCAGGACTTAGTTTACATGAAATCGCACAAGTCGTTTTAGCAGGAAGTGTAAGTCAAGATAGTCTCGCATTTTCGCTACTTGCGAAATTATCACGTGTATTTTTACTAGTTCCTGTTAGTTTTGTGTTAATGTACAGCTGGTCAAAACGAACGACAGGAGAAAATTCGAAACAAAAAGTGAATTTCCCGTACTTTTTAATCGGATTTTTATTACTCGCAGTGATCAATACGTTTATAGCAATCCCTGAAAATATTTCTCAAGCAATCGATGAAATTGCAAAATTTCTAATGATTATGGCAATGGTTGGGCTCGGATTGAATGTTTCATTTAAATCACTATTAAATAAAGCAAAAGTACCGATGATTTCCCTACTTGTGACGTCTAGTTTACTATCTGTTATTACTTATTTTTTATTAATTCTAATATAGCGTTTAACACCATAAATATTTGGTTACACTGTATAATAGAAATTAGAAGGAGTGGACATTATGTTTAGACATATTATTAACTGGTATCTAGCTTCACAGCTTTATCAACCAGGATTAAGTAAAGTAAAAGCAAGTGGTGAAGTTGGAGAAGAAGTTGAAAAGAAATTTAACGTGAACTCTAACGAAATGCTAATTGCTGGTTATTTAGAAAGTATTGGTGCAGTACTCCTAAGTCTTTCATTAGTAAGCAAAACATTCGGCCGCCTCGGTGCGTTCATGGCTTCTGCTGTTATGTCAGTAGCTGCAGCAAAACATTATCTAGCTGGAGATAGCTTTAAAGATACTAAACCAGCACTTAAACTTGCATCACTTTCAATTTTAAGTTTATTATCTTCACTTAAAAAATAAAAAACATGTTTCCTG
>DWXM01000081.1 GCA_019119225.1 Candidatus Nosocomiicoccus stercorigallinarum | reverse complement strand
CTCCATAAATAAGAGTTCTCTAGCTCTTCTATTTCGCGTTTTATACTAGTCGCTCTAGTTTTTGTTACCTTTAATAGTAACTTCTTTATCGGAATTAACGTTGACATATTGTCATTCAGTTTTCAATGTTCTGTTTCATGGTTGCTCTGTCTCGCAAGCACTACTCTAATATATCAAGCGAGATTTTCTTTGTCAACACTTTTTTAAAATATTTTTTAAAAATTTTATTGACGATTGTTTTCACTTGATTTTTGTTCGGCTCATTGAACCGACTACTCTATATTAACACCTAGAAAAATATAGTCAAGCATTTTTATAAAGTTTTTTAATAAAATTTTTGTAAAGTTTCTGTGAAGAAATACTTTCTATATAATACAATATAAACTATCTTTTGTATATAATAAATTTTGAGGTGAAATTATGCGATTACCAGGCAATAAGATATTACGTATTCGTGGTTGGGCCCTTGCACTTATTTTTATAGGGATGATTGTTATGTATGCTGGGATGTTTTTTAGAAACATTCCATGGTTAATGCTTATCTTCTTAATACTAGGTATTATTCCTATTTTACTTAGTTTTGTCATTTACTTCTATGTAGGAATGATTAGTGCACGTGCTGTTAGAGTTCAGTGCCCAAACTGCGGTAAACATACAAAAATTCTCGGTACAGTCGATTATTGTCAACACTGTAAAGAACCTTTAACGTTAGATAAAGATCTTGAAGGTGAAGAATTCAATATTGACTACAATGTTAAACATCGCCGAGAAAAATTAAAAAAAGAAATGGCAGAAAAAAAGAGTAGAAGCAATTAATTGCTTCTACTCTTTTTATTTACATGAATGACATCGACCATATAACTCTAATCTATGGCCATCGACATCCATTCCAGTAAGTAGACTTGCGAGTTCTTCTACTTCTTCTAGTGCTGGATACTGGAAATCCATTATTTTTCCGCAATCCTTACAAATCACGTGATAGTGCGGAGTCGTTTTAAAGTCAAAGCGACTTGACGCGTCACCATATGTCAATTCAGTAACGAGTCCAGTGTCTTTAAATAACTTTAAATTATTATACACTGTCGCAACACTCATATTTTTATGATTATGTGATAATGCTTTAAATATTTCATCAGCTGTTGGGTGTGTTTCAGTGTGAATTAAATACTCTAACACCGCTTTACGTTGAGGTGTAATGCGAACACCTGTCGCTTTTAACTTTTCAATAGACTCCTGAAATGTTTCATCATAGTCTAAGATCGCCATAGAACTTAACCTGCTTTCATAACACAATATATAGTATAAGTGTACAAACCCTATCTATATATTGTCAAATGCCTAGTATCCTTTTTCATATGAAACTGTGTTAAATAATTCTTTATCGTTTAAATAGTTCTCTAGATTTTCTAAAAACATGTCGAGTGCACGCTTAGTGTAGAGATCAGTACGAGCACTTGCATGCGGCGTTACTGTAATATTGTCATATTGATATACAAATGAATCTGATTCTAAAGGTTCATTATTAAAAACGTCTAATATTAAATGGTTGATTACTTTATTATCTAATACATACTTTAATGTCTCGTCTGTAATTAAATCTCCGCGACCGATGTTTAAGAAAACTGAATCGTCGTTCATGTTTTCAAAGAAATCTTTACCGACTAAACCTCTCGTTTCTGCTGTACTTGGTAAAATACTTACAACAAAGTCCGCTTCTTTTAAATGATGATTTACGTCATCGATTTTATAAGTTTCGTCAAAGTACTCAACATCACGACCTTTTGTATTAAAGCCAATTACTTTTACATTGAATGCTTTTAATAATCGCGCAAGTTCTTTACCAATTTCTCCAGTACCTAAAATGATGCCTGTCTTATTGTATAATTCGTCACTTTTTAGTTTTGAATCCCACTGTCCTTCTTTTTGAAGATCATAAGCAGTCTGTAAGTTTTTATAATATGAAAGAAGTAAACCAATCGAATATTCAGCCATTGGAATTTTGTGAATCCCACTTGCGTTCGTGATTATTCTACCTTCATATATTTCTTTAGGTAAGTTGTCGACACCTGCACTCATAACGTTGATCCATTTTACTGATTTTAATAAGTCGACCGCTTCCTCATCTAAATTTTTACCATACGTATTAAAAATATCTACATCTTTTAATAGTTCTTTACTTAAAGGTTCCTTATTACTGACATACGTAAATTCGACGTCTTTTTCTTCTAATGCTTTTAAATCTTTTTCGTTAAGTTCTGCATTTGAAACAATTTTTACCATATATTATCCCTCTTTTAGAAATTCAAGTACTTGTTCGACGTGCTTTTTCGGGCTGACTTTATCAAAACGTTTTAAAATTTCGTTGTTTTCATCAACGATAAATGTCGTACGAACAATACCTCTCACTTTTTTACCGAAGACATTTTTGTCTCCAATAACACCTGCTTCAGCCGCAAGTTCATTATTTTCATCAACTAATAAGTCAAAGTTTAAATCTTTTTTCTCTATAAATTTTTGGTGCGATTCTTTACTATCACCACTCACACCATAAACTTTTACGCCTATAGCGTTAAATTCTTCTATATTATCTCGAATATCACATGCTTGAGTTGTACAACCTGGCGTATTATCTTTCGGATAAAAATAAATAACCGTCTGACTAGTTAAATCTTCGTTAGTTACAATGTCTCCATTTTGATTTTCTAATTTAAATTTTGGAAATTGTGCCATTATTTATCTCTCCTATTTTTTACTTAACTTGCCTATACCTTATTTTTAATCTATTTAAACCTACAGCGTCATAATTAAAGTGTCCATTTAAATATGTTACTATATTAATAATAAATTTATAATAAAGGATGACAAAGATGTATAGTCATAAAGAGTCAGAACAATTTAGAAATCGCGCAGAAAACATCATTTTAGGTGGTGTAAACTCTCCGTCAAGATCTTATAAAGCAGTTGGTGGTGGTGCACCGGTTGTTATGGAAAAAGCACAAGGTGCTTACTTTTACGATATCGATGGCAATAAATATATCGATTACTTAGCAGCTTATGGCCCAATTATTACAGGCCATGCACACCCACACATTCATAAAGCAATTACGGAACAAAGTGAAAAAGGAATTTTATACGGTACTTCAACTAAAGAAGAAGTATTATTCGCTGAAAAAATTCAAGAAGCGATGCCGAACTTAGAGCGTATTCGTTTCGTTAACTCAGGTACTGAAGCGGTCATGACGACAATCCGAGTCGCAAGAGCTTATACAAACCGTAATAAAATTCTTAAGTTTGAAGGATGCTACCACGGTCACTCAGATTTAGTATTGGTCGCTGCAGGAAGTGGTCCCGCACAACTTGGCACTCCAGACTCTGCAGGTGTTCCTAAGGCAGTTGCTGAAGATATGATTACTGTTCCTTATAACGATATTGAAGGTTTAAAACAGGCATTTGACCGTTTTGGCGATGAAATTGCTGGAGTATTAGTTGAACCAATTGTCGGTAACTTTGGTATCGTTGAACCTAAAGACGGCTTTTTAGAAGCAGTAAATGAAATTACCCATGAACACGGCGCACTCGTTATATACGATGAAGTCATTACAGCATTTAGATTTATGTATGGTGGGGCACAAGATTTACTCGGTGTGAAACCAGACTTAACAGCGCTCGGTAAAATTATTGGTGGTGGTACACCAATTGGTGCGTACGGCGGACGTAAAGATATTATGGAATCTGTTGCACCACTTGGACCCGCTTACCAAGCAGGTACTATGGCAGGTAACCCGTTATCAATGGCAGCAGGACTTGCATGCCTAGAAGTGCTAGAAAAAGACGGGGTTTATGAGGAGTTAGACCGTAAAGGTAAACGTTTAGTTGAAGGTATTGAAGAATTAATTGAAAAATACAATATCAAAGCGGTTGTTAATCGTAAGGTCGGTGCGTTCTCTATCTACTTTACTGATAAAGATGTTACTGATTATATTGGTGCTGAAGATACAGATGGGGAAGAATTTAGTAAATTCTTTAACGGTTTAATCCGCCGCGGTATTAATATTGCACCATCAAAATATGAAGCATGGTTTATTACAACCGCACATACTGATCAAGATATTGAAGATACGTTAGAAATTATTGAAGCAGTCTTTAAAGAAGACTTTTAGGAGTTGTTGTTATGAAGTTTGGCGCCCGAATATTAAAAACGGGAATAGCAGTTGTTTTAGCTTTACTTGTTGTACAACTACTCGGCTTAACGCCAGGGTTAATCGCTGGGATTGCGGCAGTAAACGCACTTCAACCGAACGTGCACCGAAGTTTCTCTCAAACGTGGAATCAGTTTAGAGGAAATATCATCGGTGCAGTCGCAGCGATTGTAATGGTGTTATTATTTGAAAGTAACTTAATTGTCGTCGGTTTAACCATTATTTTAGTGTTATCGATTTTAATGTTTTTCAATTTACAAAGTGTATCAGGACTTGCAGTCGTTACTGTTATTGCAATTATGGATGAACCACTCGGTGCTGAAATGACAACAGGAGATTTCTTACAAACAGCAGCCGTCCGTTTTTCACTCGTTATGATTGGGGTATTATGTGCGTTAGTTATTAATCTCCTCATCATTCCACCTAAATATGAAGATAGATTATATAACCACTCAGTCGTTATCACAAATGATATTTTTAAACTCATTCGTTTAGAATTAAACGGTGCGAGTGATGCAATCACAATTCGTAAAGACGTTAAAGCATTAGATCAACGCGTCAATAAATTAGAAACACTTTATGATTGGTATAAAGAGGAACGCCCGTACTTTAGAAAATCTACAGTCGGCGACTTAAGAAGTAAAATATTATTTAAACATGTCGTCATATTAACGCGTGATGCGTTCATCGTTTTAGAAAGTCTAAATCAATTAGAAAATGACTATAAATATTTAAGAGAAGACTTCATTAATCGACTCCGTTACGAAATGGATCAGTTAATGGCGTATCACGAACAGGTACTTTTAAAAATCTCTGAAAAAATTCCACCAGAGACATCAGAATATTACCAAGATAATTTATATCATTATGAAAATACGTTAATCGAACACTTTTTAGAAGATTATCACGAACTCATCAATGAAGATGTACGATTAAAATATGAAAATATATTAAATAGTATTACAGCAATTAATGAGTATCATCACTCTATTAGACAAGCCGATCGTATTACAAATAGTTACTTTAAATATCATGAAACTGATGAAGAGTTATCAATTACAGAAGAAACTTTAGATTAAAAAAACGTTCGATGGAATCCATCGAACGTTTTTTACTGCCAACCATTATTTTCATCTTGCTTTCCTTTAAAACGGCTGACATGTTTATTTCCTTTTACGATGAAGCGGTATAAATAATCTACCGCTTCTTTTTTATTGTCAATACCGATTCGCTTTGTTGCAACTATCTCTTTAGGAATTTTTCCGTCGAAAATATCAACGTGACCTTCGTTTAATAGTTTACCGTTATGCGTATCTCTTTTAACTCCAAGTGCTTGTGTTAGTTTCCCTGGCCCATCTGTTAAATTCGCTTCTCGTCCACGACGAGAGATCATTTCATCAATACCTTCAGCTGGTTCAATTCCACGAATTAAAATCCCTTCTGGTAAGTCTTTAGTCGTCACAAAGTTCATACAGTGATGTCCATGCATTGTATATACATATATGTGACCGTACGGCTGAAACATCGTGCTATTCTTTTTATTTTTCACACCACTAAACGTATGAGCCGCGCGGTCTTTAGTTCCTAAATATGCTTCGACTTCTGTAATATAACCGCTCGTCTTTACACCATTTGTGTACGTTGCAATTTTTTTACCGAGTAATTGTTTTGCCGCTTCTAGCGTATTTTCTGATAAAAAATCAATATCTAAATAACTCATATTTCAACATCCTGAATGCTATATAATCTATAGTAAGCGTCACCTTTATTCAATAATTCTTCGTGTGTACCACTTTCTACGATTTCACCATTTTCAATCACGTAAATCGTATCTGCATGAGTGATTGTAGATAATCTGTGTGCAACGATAATTGTCGTTCGGTTATGTGCGAGATCTTTAAGCGTTTCTTGAATAATCGCTTCACTTTCTAAATCTAACGCACTTGTTGCCTCATCTAAAATTAAAATTGGAGGATTTTTTAAGAATACTCTCGCGATTGCGATTCTTTGTTTTTGTCCACCAGATAATTTCACCCCACGCTCACCCACTTCAGTATCGTATCCATTTGGTAAGCTATTTATGAAAATATCAGCATTTGCGCGTCTAGCTGCTTCATAGACTTCTTCATCTGTAGCATCTGGTTTTGCCATTAATATATTATTTTTAATCGTATCTGAAAATAGTATATTATCTTGCATGACCATACCGATATTATCTCTTAACGAATGAAGTGTCACATCACGAATATCTGAATTATCCACTTTAATATTTCCGTGAGTAACGTCATAAAATCTCGGTATTAACGAAACGAGAGATGATTTACCACCACCACTCATACCGACAAATGCAACTGTTTTGCCGACATCAATATTCATATCAATACCATTTAACACGAGTTCATCTGCTTCATTATATTTAAACTTCACATCATTAAAACTAATTTCTCCACGTACATCTTTTAACTCATATGCATTTTCTTTATCAGTAATATCGTATTCTTCGTCAATTAACTGAAATATTCTGTCCATCGATGCAATACTTTGCGTTAACATCGTTGAAGATGACACGAGTCGTCTTAACGGTCCGTATAAACGATCTAAATAAGCTATAAATGCTGCAAGAACACCGACAGTTAAATTACCCTCGATAACTTGATATGCACCAAACCCAATAACGAGTAATGGTCCAATGTCTGTAATTGTATTCACAGTCATAAAACTATAAGCTGTCCACTTTGCGTGTTGTGTCGCTTTTGTTAAGAAGTTGCCGTTGACTTGATCGAAACGTTCTTGTTCATAATCTTCAATTGCGAAACTACGAATGACGTTAATCCCTGAAATTCTTTCGTGTAAAAATCCCTGTACTTCTGCGACTGCTTGAGAACGTTCACGTGTTAATTTACGGAGTCTCGAGAAGAAGTACCACACTCCGAGAATATAAAACGGGAATATAATAATCGATACAAGTGTTAACTGTACGTTCATAGAGAACATAATTGCTAAAGCAATTAAAATTGTTGCAAAGTCTAACCATAAGTTCATAAGTCCTGTTAAGATAAAGTTCTTCGTTTGCTCTACGTCGTTAATTACTCGTGAGATAACTTCTCCGACTTTATTGTTTGAGTAATATTTTGAACTTAACTTTTGCAAATGCTTATATAAATAATGTCTAATATCATAAAGGATTTTGTTACTTGTCCACTGTGCTAAATATTGTCTAAAATATTCGACAGGCGGACGAATTAAAACGAATATGACACCAAATAATAGAAGTACGCGCCACATTTTATCTAGACGTTCAGCATTCGTCAGCCCTTCTGCTAAAATAACATCGTCAATCGTATACGCAACAAGTAACGGAATAAGTAATGGAATACCGAATTTAATAATCCCGATAATAATTGTTAAAATCACTTGCCACGTGTACGGTTTAACGAACTGTAAATACCGCTTAATCAAGCTATTTCCTCCTTAAATAAATAAAACCAATCTTTATGATTGGTTTAACTCTTTGTAACGCTCATACCATATGTTTACAAAATCTTCCGCAAACGGGCCTCTTTTTTCTTCAATCCATTCTTGAAGAATATCTACTTGTGAGTGAAGAATATCATCGATGTCTTTACTGTATTTCATCTGTTTTTTATGTTGAATATATTCATCTTCATCAAGTAAATAATATTTACCATCTGGAAATAATTTAATATCTAAATCGTAATCTATATATTTGATAGCTTCTCCGTCATAAACATATGGCGATGCTAAGTTACAGTAATAGTAAATACCATCTTCTCTAAACATACAAATGACATTAAACCACGCTTCTTTATGAAAATAAACGAGCGCAGGTTCTCTAGTGACCCACTTTCTATTATCACTTTCTGTTACTAACGTATGATTATTTGCACCGATAATAATGTCATCTGTCGCTTTTAAAATAAGAGATTCATGCCACACTCTATGAATTAAACCATCATGTTTATAACTTTGAATTCTTACTGTTTGACCCGTTTTTGGTATGGTTTCTTGAATCATTCGCCACACCTCTTTTTCCTTTGTAATTATATCATATTGTACATATTAACTTTACTAAACCGTTTCGTCGATATACTTATACACTTTTTGCATCGCAACACTCATCGGTAGATCTCTAACGCTAGATAGCGGCACAAAATGGTCATTTTTGTCCTTCGTATAGACGACGTAAATATTCATGTACCAAACTTTATGGGTAAATACATGCTTTTCTTCTCCAATCGGTTCAGTTGGACTCGATAATGTTAAATTTAATTTCTCCTCAATATTTTCGATACTCGTATCGATGTCATACTTCGGAAACTTATACATACCTTGAAGTAGATCTTCTGTCTCTTTATAGAGATAAACTTCATTGTTATCATTTAATATGAGGTAAATATTATAATAGTATTCTTTTTTAGTTTTAGATTTCTTCTTAAACGGGTATTGATTAACAGTGTTATTTTTAAAAGATTCACAGTGTGATTGTACGGGACACGTCACACATTTTGGAATTCTTGGTGTACAAACCGTCGCACCGAGTTCCATCATCGCTTGGTTAAAATCTCCTGCGAAGATTGGCATAAACGTTTCAATATGATCTTTAATTGAAGTAATAGTTTTTTGTTTAGAAATATCCCGGTCATCTTCGGTGAGTCTTGTCATAACTCTTAACACATTACCATCCACTGCTGCCACTCGGTGGTTAAAAGCAATTGACTGAACAGCCCCACCGATATAAGGACCAACCCCTTTTAATTTTAAAAATTCGTTTGGAGTATCTGGTACTTTTGAATGGTAAGAAGATTTAACTTCTTTGACCGCTTCATGGAAGTTACGAATTCTATTGTAATACCCTAACCCTTCCCATTCCTTAAGTAAGTTTTCACTACTTTCGTCTGCGATGGAATCTAACGTTGGGTATTT
>DWXM01000013.1 GCA_019119225.1 Candidatus Nosocomiicoccus stercorigallinarum | reverse complement strand
GGACTCGGTGCAATAAAGGTGAGTGAGACAGGGGTTATAGATGATTTAGATTACATGTTTGGGATTCACCTACGACCAGTTGAAGAGGCGAAAAGTGGATTTATATCTCCAAGTATCGAGCACGGTGCAACAGGAACGATCTCATTTAAAATTATCGGAGATGACGCGCACGGCGCACGCCCACATTTAAATACGAATGCGATTGAAATTGGTGCGACAATGATGCGTATGATTGAAAATATACACTTAAATCCGATGGTCCCGCATTCGATTAAATTAACGAAATTTATTGCAGGTGGTCAGTCATTAAATATAATTCCAGGGAGTGCCTCCATCGGTATTGATTTACGCGCACAGAAAAATGATGTTATGGACGAAATGTTTGATAAAGTGCTAGAAGTGATAAGTACTATAGAGAAACTGTATGACGTAAAAGTTGAATTTGAAGAAACTGACAAAACAGTCGCAAGTGAATCACACGAAGACGCGATTCATATATTAAAACAAGCGATTATAAATACTGTTGGAGAAAAATATCTCCTCGGACCAATCGTAACGAGTGGAGGAGACGATTTTCATAACTATACAGTAAACAATAAGCATTTAAAAGGTGCAATGATTGGCCTCGGATGTGATTTAACACCAGGTCTTCATCATCCAAATATGACGTTTGACCATAAGATGATGCCAGTTGGCGCAAAAGTAATTTACGAAGCAATTATGAATGTATAAAGGAGAATTTCATGGAATTAACAGGTAAAACAGCAATTGTAACAGGTGGTAACGGAGGTATCGGTCTAGGAATCGCAAAACGACTCGTTGAAGAGGGTGCGAATGTGACAATTACCGGCCGTAGTGAAGATAAATTAGAGGCTGCAGTAAAAGAGTTAGATAGTGATCACGTACTTGCATTAAAAACAGACGTGTCAAAATTTGATGAAGTAAAAAACTTAGTCGAAAAAACTAAAGAAAAATTTGGTGAAATCGATATTTATGTTAATAATGCTGGACTTATGACAAGTAGCCGAGTCACTGATGGTGATGTTGAGTCATGGGAAAGTATGATCGATACGAATATTAAAGGTGTTCTTTACGGTGTGCATCACGTCGTTAATGATATGAAAGAAAGAGGGCACGGTCATATTATTAATACGACAAGTGTGTCTGCACATGAAGTGACTAAACAAAGTACTGTCTATTCAGCGACAAAAATTGCTGCACTTACAATTGGTCAAGGGTTAGAAAAAGAACTCGCACATACAGGTGTTAGAGTGACGAGTATCTCTCCAGGGATGGTTGATACGAGACTCGCTGAAAACGTAAAGTCAGACCGTAAAAAGTTAGAAGCAAGAGACATTGCGAACGCAGTAATATACGCACTCACACAACCAGATTACGTTAACGTCAACGAAATAATCGTTCGACCAGTATAATGAGAAAAGGCACTCTAAGAGTGCCTTTTCTTTTTAAATTTATTCACTTCTGTCTGCCATACGGTCTTTATCGTCAAGTGTTCTGACGTCTAAACCTTTCATTGCAGAACCTAAATCTTTTGCAAGTTTACCGATGAGTTTGTAGTCTTGATAGTTTTCTGTTGCTTGAACGATTGCTGTAGCAAATTTTTCAGGGTTTTCAGATTTAAAGATTCCTGAACCAACGAATACACCGTCTGCACCGAGTTCCATCATGAGTGCAGCGTCTTGTGGTGTTGCAACCCCACCTGCAGCAAAGTTTAATACTGGTAAACGACCGTATTCACGGATCGCACGAAGTACGTCAATTGGTGCACCAAGTTCTTTACTTGCTGTCATTAATTCCGCTTCATCTAAGTTTAAAATATACTCGACTTCTTTATTAACTTGTCTCATATGTCTTACGGCTTCGACGATATTTCCTGTACCTGGTTCACCTTTTGTACGTAGCATCGTTGCACCTTCACCAAGTCGACGTGTAGCTTCTCCTAAGTTTCTGCATCCGCAAACAAACGGTGTGTCGTATGACCATTTGTCTAAATGGAAATCTTCGTCTGCTGGTGTTAATACTTCTGACTCGTCGATATAATCGACATTTAACGCTTCTAACGTACGTGCTTCAGAAATGTGTCCGATACGTCCTTTCGCCATGACTGGGATCGACACTGCATTTTGTACTTCTTCGATAATTGAAGGATTCGCCATACGTGCAACGCCGCCCATTTTACGAATATCACTTGGTACAGCTTCTAATGCCATTACAGCAACCGCTCCTGCTTTTTCAGCAATCTTCGCTTGCTCAGCGTTAATGACGTCCATAATGACGCCACCTTTCATTTTTTGACTAAGTTCTGATTCTAAATGTACATAGGATTGACTCACTGTGTTCCACCTCTATTTGATTGATTATATTCAGTTTAGTTGATAATCTGATACTTAGAAATACTCAAAACTATACAAAAACTAGAGGTCAGTTATGGCATTATATTTAGAATTATACGAGTCACTAAAAAGACAAATCATTTCTGGCGATTACGAAACAGATGATAAACTACCATCAAAACGCCAGTTAGAAAAACATTTAAACTTATCACAAACGACAATAGAACGCGCCTATGAACTCCTTTTAGACGAAGGGTTTATTTACTCTAAACCTAGAAGCGGCTACTACGTAAGTAAACTAGAAGTCTTACCTGTCGTTCGAAAAGAAATTGAAGAAGTGAGTATTCAAAAAGATAAAAAAACTTATGACTACGAGTTTAAAACTGCACAAATTGACGTCGAACACTTCCCGTTTGATATGTTTCGAAAACTATCAAGACAAGTATTTGATGAATCATTTGAAACACTTGTAAATGAAGACAGCAAACAAGGGTTATTTGCACTTCGTCAACAAATCGCTACATACTTATTTAACAGTCGAGGGGTGAATGCTTCTCATGATCAAATTATTATCGGATCATCGACGAATCAATTAATCGAACATGTCGTTCAAATTTTAAAGAAGCAAAAGTTTATGATTGAGGCTCCGAGCTATCCGCCAGCACGTGATGTTTTAGAAAAATATAATATAGATTACGTTAAAATACCACTTGAAAGTGATGGTATTTGCATGGAATCTGTAAAAAAGAGTAATCATGACGTTATTTTTATTACACCCAGTCACCATTTTCCAACAGGTACAGTACTTACGATTGAAAAACGTACGCGTCTTTTGAAATGGGCATATGAAAAAAATAATCGGTATATTATTGAAGACGATTATGATTCAGAATTTCGATATTTTAAAAAGCCACTACCCGCATTACAAAGTTTAGATACAGAAAACAGAGTAATATATATTAGTACATTTTCTAAAGCATTATTTCCGTCACTAAGAATGGCATATATGGTACTCCCAAAAGAGTTATTACAAGATTTTCATCAGTTAAAATATATCGAGTCAAATACTGTACCAATTCATATGCAGCAAATAATGGCGTTATTTTTAAGAAGCGGTCATTTCGATCGCCATTTAAATAAAATGCGTCATATTTATAAAAAGAAAATAACGTATATTATTAAACGTCTTAAGCCGTATCAAGATGAATTAACAATTAGCGGGGAACAAGCGGGCATGCATTTTGTGTTAACTGTAAATAATGATTTAACGCTAGAAGAATGTTTAATGCGTGCGCGACAAAATAGTTTAAAAATAGAACCAATTTATACGTACGATAAAGAACATAAAGAGGTATCATTTGTGATTGGCTTTGGTGGTATTAAATTTAATGAACTAAAAAAACATATGGATGTCTTAATCGACACATTAACAATGTAAGGTAGTTATTATTAGTTTTCGTGTAATTGTCATGGTATTATCAAAAGTGAAGAGTTTTAACGGAGGAATCATGGATGAGACTAACACGCTTATTTATATTAGGTTTAAGTTCTTTTTTAATATTGACTGCTTGTTCAACTAAAGAAGAAGAAGAAGCAAAAGAAAGTACAACAGAAGAAAAAGCAGAACCAAAAGAAGTGACTGAAGAGGACATAGATGACGAAGTCTTACAAAAAGTTGTAGATCAATCAAAAGAAGTAGAATCTTATCATACTTCATTAGACATCGAAGCTGAACTAGATGAAGAAGACGACGAGACTCTCAACGTAGAAGTAGATTACATCGATTCCAATCCTCCAGAGATTGCGCTAACGTCTTTAGATGTGTTAAGAACTGTTTCTAAAGATGGTCGCACGTACTTTAATAACGACGAAGAGTGGGTTGAAATTACAGATTCAATCGAAGAATCTGCAGTATTTAGCGTGACGTACCAACAGGTTGTGAATACACTCATGACAGTTAAAGATAAACTTGAACATGAAGCAGTCAATGGTAAAGACGTCTATAAATACGAAGGAAATGACGAAAACGTCTACCGTGCAATCGAGCGATTAATTCACGTTAACTTCGGAAATGTCAATACCTCAAATAACGATACAAAATTTAAATTTGTCATTAATAATGATAAACGCATCGAAAAAGTAGAGTTTGACGTAGAAATTAATGACGACGAAGGAAAAGTAGATTTAAAAGGGGAAAGTAATTTCAGTCAATTTAACGAAGTGAAAGAAATCGAACTTCCTGAAGAAATAGAGTAAAAGACCAGCTAAGGCTGGTCTTTTTTAGTCTTCAATATCTTGTAAATATAATTCGATAAAGTCTCTATTTTCTTCAAAAAATGGTGGGAGAGATAATTTCTCGCCAAGTGTTTCAACGGACTCGTCGACGGTAAATCCGTGCGTATGAACCGCAAGTTCAACGACAATATTTCCTGGTACGTTAATATAAAGTGATGTGAAGTAGTGACGGTCGACAATCCCAGAGTTGACATAATGTTCGTCGTTTAAAATATTTTCTAACTCTTTTAATTCATCGAGACTATCGACATTTACTGCAAAATGATGCACACTCCCGTACCCTTGTTGTTCCATCATCGGTGAGCGATTTTCTTTAACGTAAATGCGGTCGTGACCGATTTTAATCACAGTATCATCTTGATTTTTAAAGTCATCATCAACTACTCCACCGAGTAGCTTTAACGCTTCAGTAAATGCAAC
>DWXM01000080.1 GCA_019119225.1 Candidatus Nosocomiicoccus stercorigallinarum | reverse complement strand
ATTAAAGAAAAGTTAAATACGCTTAATAAACGTAAATATAGTGAAGAAAATAATATTGGCTTACCGACACTAAATGATATTATCGATAGTTTAATTACACCTCTAAGAGATATTCGTGATAAGTATGATACGCCAATTTTAAAAAGTGACGTTTTAGAACTTTCGGATTTAAAAGAGGGTATGAAATTATCTGGTACAGTGAGAAACGTTACAGACTTTGGTGCATTCGTAGATGTAGGTGTTGGTCAAGATGGACTTGTGCATATATCACAACTTGCGAATCGTTATATTAAACATCCACTCGACGTTGTAAGTAGTGGAGATATCGTAGAAGTTACAGTACTATCAGTTGATGAGAAGAAAAAAAGAATTGCGCTAACTATGAAAAAATAATTTTAAAGTATGTCTCCAATAATGGAGGCATATTTTTATGTAAAAAAAGAGTGAGGGATTAACCTCACTCTTTAATCTATATTAGTTATCTTTTTTAACTTGTACTGGTTTACCTTCGAATGGGTGATCTCCATTTACAAGGTCAACATCGTTGATGTCAATGCCAAGTGCTTCAGCAACACCTTTACCGTACTCTTCATCTGCTTGGTAGCAGTTGAAGATGTGACGTTTTTTAATGTGTTCATCTACACCGTCCATTTCAATCGCAGTGTTTTTGAAGATTGTTTGTTTTCCTTCATCAGACTGAAGACGGAATAACTTACCTGGTTGTTCGTAGTAGTTATCGTCATCTTCACGGAAGTCATACTCATATACTTGACCTAACTCTAGATTTAATTCAGGTTGTTTTTTATCTTTTTGTGAGTTGTGTGCACCGTAACTATTTGGATAATAGTTGATGTGTGAACCTAAGTTACCGTCAACTCTCATAGCACCATCGCGGCTGAATGGGCACACGTTTGTTGCACCTTTAGGTGAGTTCACTGGAATTTGGTGATGGTTAACACCTAAACGGTAACGCTGTGTATCTCCATATGAGAATAAACGACCTTGTAACATTTTATCAGGTGAGAATCCAAGACCTGGAATAATGTTTGTTGGTGCGAACGCTGCTTGTTCTACTTCTGCAAAGTAGTTGTCAGGGTTTTTGTTAAGTTCAAATTCACCCACTTCGATTAATGGATATTCACCTTTGTACCATACTTTTGTTAAGTCGAATGGGTTGTGATAATGATTTCTAGCTTGTTCTTCAGTCATTACTTGAATGTACATTTTCCATTTAGGGAAATCTCCATCTTCAATTGCGTTATAAAGATCGCGTTGTGATGATTCACGGTCTTTTCCGACTACTTCTTCAGCTTCTTCAGCTGTGAAGTTACGGATACCTTGTTGCGTTCTGAAGTGGAATTTCACCCAAACGCGTTCGTTATCTTCGTTAATCATTGAATACGTGTGTGAACCGAATCCATGCATATGACGGAAGTCTGACGGAATACCACGATTAGTCATAAGAATTGTCACTTGGTGAAGTGCCTCAGGTAATGATGTCCAGAAGTCCCACTGTGAGTTTGGATTATTAATGTTTGTACGTGGGTCACGTTTTACAACGTGGTTTAGACTTGGGAATAATTTAGGATCACGGAAGAAGAATACAGGTGTGTTGTTACCAACTAAGTCCCAGTTTCCTTCTTCAGTATAGAATTTAAGCGCAAAACCACGAATGTCACGTTCAGCATCAGCTGCACCACGTTCGCCAGCTACAGTAGAGAAGCGTGCAAACATTTCAGTCTTTTTGCCAACTTCTGAGAAAATATTTGCTTTCGTATATTTAGTAATATCGTTTGTCACTGTAAATGTACCGTAAGCACCAGAACCTTTAGCATGCATACGACGCTCTGGAATTACTTCACGGTCAAAGTGCGCCATCATATCAAGGAAATAAGGGTCTTGCATTACTAATGGACCACGTGGGCCAACAGTAGCAGTATTTTCACGATCTCCTACAGGGTTACCAAATAGAGTCGTTAACTTTTGTTCTTCAGGATTATAATGTTTAGACATAATGAACCTCCAAAATTAAATTAGAATAATTCTAAATAAAGTATAGCACATTAAATTTTGACTTGCAAATTAATGTATTGATATAATTCCCTCATTATATAGACACAAAACATGTATTCATTAGAAATAGATGTTTAGTATAATTATTGATAAAAATAAAAAAGTATTGAGAAATATAATCAATCGTATTGACAGAGAAATATAAAACGAATATAATAGATATCGTTATCTTGATAAGCGGTTGTGGCGGAATCGGCAGACGCGCTAGGTTGAGGGCCTAGTGGGAGTTTATCCCGTGGAGGTTCAAGTCCTCTCAGCCGCATTAAAATTTGTTCTTGCAAATATATGAAGGATAATGTATAATAATAAAAGTGAACGAGAGAAATTCATAACTTTTAAAAATAATTTAACTTTACTGTTGACATTAAAAATAATGTATGTATAATAGTAAGAGTTGAAACAAAAAACGCGGGTGTAGTTTAGTGGTAAAACCTCAGACTTCCAATCTGATGTCGGGAGTTCGATTCTCCTCACCCGCTCCATTAATTTTTGAACATTGAAAACTGAATGACAATATGTCAACGTTAATTCCGATAAATAAGTTACTTTTAATTGAAGAAGTAACAGAACTAGAGCGACTAGTATAAAACGCGAAATAGAAGAGCTAGAGAACTCTTATTTATGGAGAGTTTGATCCTGGCTCAGGATG
>DWXM01000079.1 GCA_019119225.1 Candidatus Nosocomiicoccus stercorigallinarum | reverse complement strand
GAGCACGATTAGTCCAAATAATAACGCGAAAACATTTGGGAATTCCCATTTCTTCTTATTTTTAACATCGTGTTTATCCATGAGTGTTGCCTCCTAGATAGTATAGAGTTTGTTTTAATTATACACATGTTCGAATTAAATTCATACAATTGTAAGAAAATTGAGAGCGCTTAAGAAATTGATTGATATTGAGTTTTTTTATCTTGTAGACAATTTAACTGAAAAGAAGTTTACGTTAAAATAAATTTCATTACGTGAATGATTATTGAATTTACGTTAACAAATTGATTTTGCATTTTATGTATATCTTACTTACGTTAATGAAAATAAATTCGTGAACAAAACTCTTATTTGCATTAAAGTACCGATCAAATTGTATATAAAAATAGCCACACATCATTTGATGCGTGGCTATAATTTATTAATCAAGTAATTTATTTAAAGATTTAACGTACTCATCTTTTTCTCTAGTAACTGATTCCAAATTTCTTTTAATGTCATAAGTTTACCTTCTTTAACTATTCATTTGAAACGTCTTTTTCAATTTCAATCGTTCCGTCTTCGTTAAATATATATTCATCGTCTTTTGTTCTAAAACCAAGCTTCTTATAAAAACGAATCGCATTAATTAACGCGCTACCAACAATTTTGTCGGCGTCTTTTACGTACTCATCTTCTAACACGGTCTCCATAATTTTACGACCGAGTCCTTCACCACCGTGATCTGGGTGAACGTAAACGAGTTTCAGTGTCGATACACCGTCTACTGGTTTTGAAATACCGCCACTTGCTATTAGGTTTCCATCTTTTTCAATTACGTAAACATGCGAGTCTTTCGCTTCATTTCTATAATGATCTTCTTTTTGTTCGTCGACCCATTGCTCGACTAACTCATCTGGATACGTTTCAGTATTTATTTTTCTCATCGTAATATTTACTAAATGCATTAATGGTTCAATATCTTTGTCTTCAAGTCGTCTGATAATCATCTGTCGACTCCTTTCTTATTAAATTTATACACTATCATCTGATTTTTTAAACCGTAATTTAATATAAATTGTCATTTAATTGTTGACACAATATTATTTAACTGTGTATAGTGTATATAGAGTATATATACATTATAAATTTAGATTGGAGTTATAACCATGGATATTCTCATTGATAATACGAGTAAAACTCCGATTTACGAACAAATTGTAAATCAAATTAAAGAGAGTATTATGAACGGTACTTTAAATGAAGGTGATGCGCTACCTTCGATGCGACAACTCGCTAAAGATTTGAAAGTCAGTGTCATCACTACAAAACGTGCGTATGAGGAGTTAGAAAATGATGGGTTTACGTATTCTGTCGTTGGAAAAGGTTCATTTGTAAAAGAACAAAACATCGAGCAAATTCGCGAAAGAAAATTAAAGATGCTTGAAGAGATGATTGAAGACGTTATTCAAAACAGTAAGTCTATGAATTTATCAAAAGATGAATTGTTTGAACTAATCAATATTTTATATGAGGAGTGAAATCGATGATTGAACATGTAGTCGAACTTAAAAATGTAAATAAACATTATAAAGATTTTTCAATTGAAGATTTAAATTTAAATATTAAAAAGGGATTTGTTACAGGATTTGTTGGACGAAATGGTGCCGGAAAATCTACGACAATGGGGATGATTATGAATCTAACACGTCCAAATTCTGGAGAAGTGAAAGTATTTGGTTTAGATATTAAAGACTATGAAACAACAATTAAAGATAGAATTGGTTATGTAGATGCCGCAAATAATTACATGGAAAACTTTAAATTAAAAGATATTATTAAATACGTTTCACGTACGTATTCTAATTGGGATGAAGACACGTGTAACTATTATATAGAAACGTTTGATTTACCTTTAAACAAAAAACTTAAAGATTTCTCGACAGGAATGCGTGCTAAAGCATCGATTGCGATTGCCCTATCTCACCATGCAGAACTATTTATAATGGATGAGCCGACAACCGGACTAGATCCAGTCGTTAGAAGAGAAATTATTGATACGTTCAGAGAACTTATGATAAATGAAGATAAAACAGTTTTATTTTCTACACATATTACTGAAGACCTAGAAAAACTTGCGGATTATGTTGTCATGATTGATGATGGAAAAATTATACTCAATGCATCTAAAAATGAATTAGCAGAAAATTACTTTATCGTTCGTGGAAATAACGAATTATTAGATAGAGATACAGAAACTTATTTTTCATCGATTAACAAAGATGGCATTAACTTTGAAGCATTAACCACTCATCCAAATGAAGTTGAAAACGTCTTTGGAAATTCTGTCGTCATAGAACCGATTAAAATCGATGACTTACTCTATCATCTAAAGGAGGAGAAATAGATGTTAAATTATATGATAAGAGATATTAAAATTCAAACAGGATACTTGCTATTCTTACCTGTGCTCATAGTGTTTTTACTTTTTATGAAGACACCGATTAATACAATACTTGCAGTTGCGATGGTATATATACCAGTTAATGCAATGTATTTACTCGCAAAATCAAATATCAATCATTTTGATTTAACACTCCCTTATTCAAGAAATGATATCGTTAATTACCGATATATGAGTACATTATTATATGGAATTATTGGTGGTGCTTTACTCTCACTCATACTAAAAGTATTTGGTTATGAAGTCACAATTTTAGATTTAGAGTTCGCGTTACAACTGACATTAGGTCTTTCAATTGTATTCTAT
Organism: Candidatus Nosocomiicoccus stercorigallinarum; assembly: GCA_019119225.1. Classification (GTDB taxonomy): domain Bacteria; phylum Bacillota; class Bacilli; order Staphylococcales; family Salinicoccaceae; genus Nosocomiicoccus; species Nosocomiicoccus stercorigallinarum. The sequence goes on along the minus strand of DWXM01000079.1, from coordinate 4,791 downwards.
CCATTAAACTTTGCACTCAATACAGAAAAAGCTTTATTAATTTCAATATACGTTGTATTTACATTATTTATGCTTATGGCTGTATCTTTTGGATATGCGGTAGAAAATACACAGAAAATGGCAGATAATCCGCTTACACTATTGGTTCATGTTGCATTTATTGCTTCATGTATTCTCTACGTCGTATCTTGGTTCATATGTTTAATCATTATTAAAAGAAAAGATATTTAAATCAACCAGGTGTCAATGACACCTGGTTTTAAAATTTTACATAATGTTTTAAATGTTTTTCAATATAATGTGCAGACTCTTCTATCGATCTAAATTCAGTCGATATTACCGTGGCATTCACTTGTCTAAAGACTTCTTCAGCGTAGCTTAATTCTTCTTTAATTTTTGACAGACTCACATATTTTGTTGAGTCACTTAACCCTAATACTTCCATTCTTTTCTTACGAATGTTAAGAATATATTCTGGACTTGCTGTAAGACCAAATATTGGTAGATGATTAAATTCATAGATTTCTTTTGGTAAATTCACTTCATGAACGAGTGGAATATTTGCGATTTTATAGCCTTTATTTGCTAAAAACATCGTCAGTGGTGTTTTTGAAGTTCTAGAAACTCCAATAATGATTGCATCTGCTTCTTCTATACCTTCAAAGTTTTTACCATCATCATATTTTACAGCAAATTCCATCGCTTCAATGCGTCTAAAATACGCATGATCTAATCTACGCACTGCACCGCTTTCTAATACAGCAGATTTCCCGGAATGATTTTCAATTTCTTTCATTAACGGCGACATATAGTCTATTACCGTTAGATTTTCTTTTTCTTTAAACATCTGACCATATTGATTTAACTCTGGACATACTAAAGTTGTAATGACGATTGCATTTTTTGTTTTTGCTAAAGTAAGTACAGGTTCTAACTTTTCAATCGTATCTATAAATGTGTATTTTACAATGTTTATTTCATCATCTGTAATATTTGGAAACTGTGAGAGTACAGCATGAAGCATATACTCTCCAGTTTCACCAACACTATCTGATACTATAAAAATATCTAACTGATTAGACATCTTGTTTAACCTTACTCTGAGCAGATGCGAGAATTGCACCTGGAACTCTAAATGGAGAACATGAAACGTATGACATTCCAATTTCATTGAAGAATTCTATAGAGCGTGGGTCTCCGCCAAGCTCACCACAGACACCAAGTTTGTAATTAGGATCGACACTTCTCGCTTTTTCGACTGCCATTTTAACGAGTTCTCCAACCGCTTCATCAATTGTTTGGAATGGGTCGTTTTCTAATATTCCTTTTTCTTCATATTCGCCGATAAATTTACCGACGTCATCTCTAGAGAATCCGAATGTAAGTTGTGTTAAGTCATTTGTACCAAAGCTAAAGAAATCGCACTCTTTTGCGATTTTATCTGCAATAAAGCAAGCTCTTGGGATTTCTATCATTGTTCCAATTGAATAGTTTACTGTTTGACCAGACGCTTCAATTAATTGTTTCGCACTTGTTTCAATGACATCTTTAAGTGTTTTAAACTCTTCAAATGTAGAAATTAATGGCACCATGATTTCTAAATTGCTTTCAATACCATCTTCTTTTACTTTAATAAGTGCATCAATCATTGCTTCTGTTTGCATTTTTGTTAACTCTGGATAAGTAATTGATAATCTACATCCTCTATGACCAAGCATTGGGTTCACTTCAGATAGTTCTCTAATACGTCGATTTAAAAACTCAGGTGTAATATCTAACGTTTCAGCCACTTCTTTTGTTTCTTTTTCAGTTTGAGGTAAAAATTCGTGTAATGGTGGATCGAGTAATCTTACAATCACTGGTCGGTCACCAGCTTGTCTAAAGATTTTTTCAAAGTCTTCTTTTTGATACGCTAAAATTTTATTTAACGCGTCTACTCTTTCTTCTTTCGTTTCAGCAATGATGAATTTTCTCATTTGAACGAGACGTTCTTCACCAAAGAACATATGCTCTGTTCTCACGAGTCCAATTCCTACAGCACCAAAGTCAAATCCTGCTGTAATTTCATCATCAGTTTCAGCGTTCATTCTAACCGCCATATCACTAATTTCTTCTGCCCATTTCATAAGTCGAGTGAATGCTTCACTTTGTTCATTTGCAGTTGTTTCAACTTCACCTAAATATAATTTACCAGTTGCACCATCGACTGAAATGACTTGTCCTTCTTTAATTTCTCCACCTGGATAAGTTACCGTACGAGTTTCACCATCTATTTTTAAATCGGATGCACCTGTTACACAACATTTACCCATGCCTCTTGCAACTACAGCAGCATGTGAAGTCATTCCACCATGTGTAGTAACGATTGCTTCTGCTGCAATCATACCTTCGATATCTTCTGGTGAAGTTTCAGGGCGTACTAAAATTACTTTTTCACCATTTTCAGCTGAATGTTTAGCTTCTTCTGCACTAAATACAATTTTTCCTGAAGCTGCACCAGGACTTGCTGGTAATCCTGCTTTTGTAATTAACTCTGCAGATTCTAAAGACGCTTCATTAAATGATGGGTGAAGTAGTTGATCTAATGATTTTGGTTCAATCATCATAATTGCTTCTTCTTTTTTAATCAGTCCTTCTTCAACTAAGTCTGTCGCAATTTCTACTGCAGCTTTTGCTGTACGTTTACCATTTCTTGTTTGTAAAATGAATAATTTTCCGTCTTCAATTGTAAACTCAATATCCTGCATATCTTTATAATGAGCTTCTAACTTTTTAGTAATATCAACAAATTCATCATAAAGATCTTTTGATTTTTCTTTTAGTGTTGATATTTCTTTAGGCGTACGAATACCTGCAACTACGTCTTCACCTTGAGCGTTAATTAAGTATTCGCCGTATAATTTGTTTTCTCCAGTCGCTGGATTTCTAGTAAATGCAACACCAGTTCCTGAATGTTCACCACTATTACCAAATACCATTTCTTGAACAGTTACGCCTGTACCAATATCATGTGGAATATCATTTAATTCGCGGTACACACGTGCACGGTCGTTATTCCATGATTTAAATACAGCTTCAACTGATTCAATTAGTTGAACTTCTGGTTCTTGTGGGAATGGTTTCCCCGCTTCACTTAAGTATAATTCTTTAAAGTAATTGACAATATGTTCTAAGCCTTCTGCTGGAATGTCAGTATCTAACTCATAATTATGTTCTTCTTTGTAACGGTCAAAATATGAATTAAATGCAACCATCGGAATTTTATAAACGACTTCACCAAACATTTGTAATAGTCGTCTATAACAGTCATACGCAAATCGACGATCTCCTGTTTTTTCTGCAAGTGTTTCTACATTTTTGTCGTTTAAGCCTAAGTTTAAAATTGTGTCCATCATACCAGGCATTGAAAACTTAGCACCACTTCTTACAGAAACAAGTAGTAAAGAGTCTTCACTATTAAATGCCTTCTTTGCTCTTTCTTCAAAATCTTTGACAGCGTTCTCAATTTCTTCTTTTAATGATGGTGTTACAACTTCACCTTCATTTAAGTAATTCATACACGCTGTTGTTGTGATAGTAAAGCCATCTGGAACAGGTAATCCAAGAGATTTCATTTCAGCTAAATTATAGCCTTTTCCCCCTAAAATCTCTTTCGACTGAGTTTTTCCTTCATCAAATGAATAGACTAATTTTGACATGTAAGCCACCTCTTAGTTAATGTTAGATTACTTTGTATGCAGTTGTATTGAGTGGGTAATTAACCCATTCATGTATAAGTATACATGACTTACAAAAACTTTTGGGCGTAAAAAAGATTAAAAAATAGAAAATGCTATAAAATTAGATTCTCATCAATGATCACTTAGTATATATAGTCCTAATAATATGTATGTGTTAAAAATTATTTGTTATGAAAAAAGCACTGAAGAGATTATCTTCAGTGCTTTTATAACGAGAATTAGTTTTCACGTTTTTCTTTAATACGTGCAGCTCTACCACGTAAGCTACGTAAGTAGTATAATTTCGCACGACGTACGCTACCTTTACGAGTCACTTCGATTTTATCGATTTTTGGTGTGTGTACCGGGAATGTTCTTTCTACTCCAACACCGTAAGAAATTTTTCTTACTGTGAATGTTTCAGAAATTCCTCCACCACGGCGACGAATTACTACACCTTCGAACACCTGGATTCTTTCACGTTCACCTTCTGTGATACGTACGTGTACTCTTACTGTGTCACCAGTGTTAAACTCTGGTAAATCAGTTTTTAATTGTGATTTTGTAATGTCTTGTAATAATTGTTGTGACATATTATATTCTCCTCTTCCTACCAACTATCTTATATAGCATCTATACAGCGGATGGTTGTGATTTTCGTCCTCATAGACCTATTTATTTTAGCATAATCAGTGATTGTATTCAACTTATTTTTCGTTTTCTTCTAATAAATCTGGACGACGCTCTCGCGTGCGTTTTAACGACTCTTCATAACGCCACTCTTCGATTTTTTTATGATCTCCACTCAATAATACGTCTGGTACTTTCATACCTCTATATTCTCTTGGTCTTGTGTAGTGCGGATGCTCGAGCATCCCTGTAGAAAAGCTATCGTTTTCGTGACTTTCTTTTTGTATTACACCAGGAATTAGACGTACAACCGCGTCTGTCATTGCCATCGATGCAATTTCTCCACCTGTTAATACGTAATCTCCAATTGAAACTTCATCGGTCGCAAGTTTTCGAATACGCTCGTCATATCCTTCGTAGTGACCGTTTATAAATACAATAT
>DWXM01000078.1 GCA_019119225.1 Candidatus Nosocomiicoccus stercorigallinarum | reverse complement strand
TGGTATCCTTCACTATTAAATTTTGAAATTAAGTCTAAATAATATTCATGATGCTCTAACATATCATGTAAGATGACAACAATTCCTTTTGCCTTACCTTCAATTTCCCATTTCCACATATTTTTTCTCCTTACATTTTAAAAAATCTTTGATATTATATTATTATAACAAAGTGAAAGGTGCGTTTATGATGATTTTAAAATATAAAGAACACTTTCCAAAAATTCATGATAGCACTTTTATAGCAGAGAATGCTACAATTATAGGAGACGTAACGATTGGTCAACATGCGTCAATATGGTTTGGAACCGTTGTACGTGGAGATATTGCACCCATTAAAATTGGCGATTATACAAATGTGCAGGACAATTCAGTCCTTCATCAATCTCCAAATATGCCACTCACTCTAGAAGACAACGTAACAATTGGCCATAGAGTGACACTACATAGCTGTACAGTTAAGCGCGGTGCTTTAATCGGTATGGACTCAACAGTGTTAGATGGTGCGGTCATTGGTGAAAACGCATTTATAGGTGCAGGTTCACTCGTCACTGGAAATACACAAATTCCACCAAACACGTTAGCGTTTGGACGACCAGCAAGAGTTATTAGAGAGTTAAATGAAAACGATTTAAAGGAAATGAAACGTATTAATGAAACTTACGTCAATCATATTCCACATTACAAAAGGTAGTTTTAATTAATATTTTATAAATTTTTTGGGGGAATTTTAAAATGGCAGTATTACGTGATTTTTTTATTAATTTATCTGAAATTAAACCGGTAAACGATGCAACGAAGAAAATGGGCTTACATTTTGGTGCTCAACTCGTTGTAGGTGGTATCAAAACATCGGATACGGTTGATAAAATTCGTGAATTAAACCAAAAAGGTATGTCAGTAACAGTTGACAACCTAGGAGAATTCATAGAAGATCGTGCGCAAGCAGAATATGAAAAAAACTTAATTTTAGAAATGATGGAAGCGATTCACGATAATAATCTTGATGCGCATTTCTCAGTAAAACTAACACAACTTGGTCTAAATTTAGGCGATGACTTTGTCCTACAAAATATGCGTGAAATCATGGATACAGCCAAAAAGTCTGGCAATATATTCGTCAATATTGATATGGAAAACTACGCATCAAAAGAGAAAACATTTAAAGTGTTAGATGAATTACTTAAAGATTACGACAACGTCGGTACTGTAATTCAAAGTTACTTATTTGATAGTATGTTTGATGTTGAAAAATATAAAGATGTGCGTTTACGCTTAGTTAAAGGTGCGTACAAAGAAGACCCAAGTATCGCTTACCAATCAAAAGATGATATCGATGAGAACTTTTTTGAACTCATTAAATATCGCTTAACACATGGTGAAGGATTTACTTCTATCGCAACACATGACCATAACATCATAAACCGCGTCATTGATTTTGTTGAGGCTAACAATATTTCTCGCGATATATTTGAATTTCAAATGTTATATGGATTTAGAAGCGACTACCAAAAAGAAATTGTCGATGAAGGATACAACTTCACAGTTTACGTACCATACGGCAACGACTGGTATGCTTACTTTATGAGACGTCTTGCTGAACGTCCTCAAAATTTAAACTTACTCGTTAAATCAGTAACGAACAACAAGAAGTTTAAAGTTGGTGCTGTAACTGCTGGTGCAGTCGGTGCAGGACTTTTCGCAACAAAACTTCTTAAAAAGTAATATAATAGAAAAAGGTGCGGAAATTCCGTACCTTTTATTTATTTTAACAGGTGATTTAAATGAAATATAACCGTTATGTCTATGTTTTTTTAGGTGGACTACTTGGTGGGTTGTTTAGAGTAACTACAATTTACGGTATTAGTTTTTTTGATGTTCCATTTATAACGTCAACACTTGTTATAAATTTATTGGGTGCTTTTTTACTTGGTATAATTTTTAATCGATTTAAATATAAAGAAAATGCACTTATTTTTATAACAGGTTGTCTTGGTGCATTTACAACATTTTCAAGTTTAACATTAGAACTCTCGTCATTATTTGAACGTGGTGACTTTCTTTTATTCACACTTTACTTACTCGTTTCTATGGTGCTTGGGTTAATAATGTTTATATTTGGTATTAAAATACAAGAGTTAAGAGGTGACCGAGATGCTTAACTTTTTAGTCATTCTCCTACTCGCTGGAGTTGGTGCAGTAGTAAGAGATTACATCACAGAAACTTTTCCAAAATCAATACTCGGTACGCTTTTTGTAAATAGTATCGGTGGATTTTTAACTGGGATATTATTTCAAAGTGTTATGTACGGCAGTGACTTTTTTAATTTAATAATGCTCGGATTTTTAGGTGGGTTTACAACATACTCTACATTCACTAAAGATCAGTACATTCTTTTAAAAGATAAAAAATACAATCAACTTCTTTTATACACGCTCGGTACATTTTTAACTGCTCTTTTATTCTTTTACCTTGGAGTATTCGTAACAAAATAAAAACTCATCTTAGTTTAAAACTAAGATGAGTCTTTTTTTATGGGTTTAATCGCATTAGTGATTCAGCGATTTCATCTAAATCTTTAACTGTATATTGGAAACGCCCTTGGAAGACATGCTTATTAAAGTAATCTTCAAGTTGTTCAGTACCAACAATTACTTTTGTATTCCCATCTGTTGAGTAATTCATAATCGTATGTCCACCATTATCTTTAGGGTTAAAGTAAATGATTGGTACGACATCAAATTGTAATTTAAGTACGTTTCTCAGCTTTTCAGCAGTTGTTTCTGTTTCTTTTATCGTGTCATTATAATAATTAACAGATACTTTTTCATCATTTTCTTTTTCAAAAATTAACGTCTGTTCTTTTTGCGAATCTAAGTTTAACAGTTGGAAGATTCCTTCTAAATATGGGATCTCATCAAACTGCTCATCTGTCACACCATGTAAAATATGTCCACTCCAATATTTAGAGTCAATTAAGTAAAGCCCTGTACGTGTTAACACAAGGTGATCAATTTTACGTGTGTTCGTAAAGTTTCTAGATGGTAAGTAAATATTAGAAAGAATATACATATCTGATTCACGAATTCTTTCTTCGGTGACGAGTTTATTTTTAAAGTTTAGTAACGCAAGATCTGTCAAATATTCCCCTTTATCGACAGTAAACTGTTGTAAACTCGATAATTTATTGTTTAATAATGTTGTATCTTCTAAATATTTTTCATTTAAATTTGATAACTCTTTTTTATGAGCCATACGCTCATTTTCTTGAGTCTTTTCGTAGTTTTCAATGAGTGTCGCTTCTTTATTTTTAAATAATTTTTCATTTTCTGTAACTTCATTACGATGCTTTATATAATAGATTAAAAATGAAATTGCTATGATTACAAGTAAAGCCGCAACAATTATAAAGAGTGGCTCTGTTAATATATCTGTTGACATATAATCTCTCCTTTTCTATTTAACTTTATTAATTATAGCAATTAATTAATAGAAATAAAAATAAAACAGCCACTTAAAGTGGCTGTAGAGCTAGTTTAAATAAGATTTTAAAACGTCTGTCTTATCAATTTTCTCCCATGGTAAATCAATGTCATGACGCCCAAAGTGTCCATAACTTGCTGTTTGCTTATAAATTGGACGCTGTAAATCTAGCATTTCAATAATACCGTCTGGTGTTAATTTGAATTCTTTACGAATTGCTTCAGCAATTTTATAGTCTTCAAGTTGACCGGTACCAAATGTATTCACTGAGATAGAGACTGGATCAGCGACTCCAATCGCGTATGATAACTGTATTTCACATTGTTTTGAAAGTCCACTTGCGACAATATTTTTCGCAATGTATCTTGCTGCGTAAGCTGCAGAACGGTCAACTTTTGTCGGATCTTTACCACTAAATGCGCCACCACCGTGTCTAGCGTATCCACCATAAGTATCTACGATAATTTTACGTCCTGTTAACCCTGCATCTCCGTGAGGTCCACCGATGACAAATCGACCTGTCGGATTAATGATAATGCGTGTATTTTCATCCACTAATTCTTCAGGAATGATAAAGTCGATAACTTCTTTTTTAATATCTGACTTAATTTTTTCATGAGACACTTTTTCATCGTGTTGAGATGAAATAACGATTGTATCGATGCGTAGTGGTGTATCATTCTCATCGTACTCAACAGTCACTTGAGTTTTTCCGTCTGGACGAAGATAATCTAAAACATCGTTTTTACGTACTTCTGTTAGACGACGCGCGAGTTTATGCGCGAGTGTAATTGGTAATGGCATAAATTCTTCAGTCTCGTCTGTAGCATAACCAAACATTAATCCTTGGTCCCCTGCTCCAGTTGTCCCTTTTTCTTTAGATTCGTTATCACCTTCACCATCTACACCTTGTGCGATATCTAGAGACTGCTCGTCGATTCCTGTAAGTACTGACATCGTTTTGTAGTCATAACCAAACTCAGCATTCGTATAACCAATGGATTTAACTGTATTTCTAACAATTTTAGGGATATCGACGTAAGTAGACGTTGATATTTCTCCAACAATCATTGCTAGTCCCGTATTAACAACTGTTTCACATGCCACACGTGCATCTCTATCGTCTTTAATAATCTCATCTAAAATCGCATCTGAAATTTGGTCTGCGACTTTATCTGGATGTCCTTCTGTAACTGACTCTGACGTAAATAATCTACGTTCCATATATTTTCTCCTCAACTATTTTATTAGCTATCTCTTACATTAAAAAAACCTTTTCTCAGCACATAGAGAAAAGGCCACCCTTTTCTCTTATCGATCAGAAATAACTATTTCTGCAACCTTTAGCACCATACTTCTTAATCGAAGGGGTTGCTGGGCTTCACAGGGGGTACTCCCTCCACCGACTCTTGATAAGAGATAACTTGTCTATAACAATACACATAATAATAGAAGTTTTCAAGTACTTTTAAAACATATTGTAATTCATTGGAAACTTTTATCATGTTATAATAAACTAATAATGATAATTAATTTTTGGAGGCAACTAATATAATGTCAAACTCTGTAAATAAAATTGAAGCCCTTGTTAAAAAAGACTCAACGAACAATCAGTTATCTCGTGCAGAACTCGTTGAAGCAGCTTCAAGAAGAAATGAAGGTAAAGTCGCTAGTAATGGTGCTTTTACTGCTACAACTGGAAAATATACTGGACGAAGCCCACAAGACCGTTTCATCGTTGAAGATGATGTAACTAGAGATACTGTAGATTGGGGCGAAGTCAACAAACCAATTAGTGGTGACGTATTTGATGCTTTACTTGAAAAAGTATTAAATCACTTAGATGAAAGAGAAGAACTATTCGTCTTTAATGGTTACGCAGGTGCATATGAAGACACGCGCTTAAATATTCGCGTCGTAAACGAATTTGCATGGCATAACTTATTTGTTAAAGCGTTATTCATTGACCCTGAAACAAAAGAAGAAGGTTTAAATATTTCTCCAGACTTCACAATCGTTTCAGCCCCATCATTTAAAGCAGATCCAGCTGTAGATGGAACAAATTCAGAAACATTTATCTTAGTAAACTTTGAAAAGCAAATTGTTTTAATCGGTGGAACAGAGTACGCAGGTGAAATGAAAAAGTCTATTTTCTCTGTGATGAACTTCTTACTACCACAAAACGACATTTTAAGTATGCACTGTTCAGCAAACGTTGGGGAAAAAGACGACGTTGCGTTATTCTTTGGATTATCTGGAACTGGTAAAACAACACTTTCAGCAGATCCAAAACGCGGCCTAATTGGTGATGACGAGCATGGTTGGAATGAACACGGTGTGTTTAACATTGAAGGTGGATGCTACGCAAAAGCCATTCATTTATCTGAAGAAAATGAACCTGAAATTTACCGTGCAATTAAGTTTGGCAGTGTATTAGAGAACGTTATTTTAGACGATGAAAGAAATCCTGATTATGATGATAATTCTCTCACAGAAAATACACGTGCTGCATACCCTATTAACCATATTGACAATGCGGTATTACCATCAAAAGCAGGACATGCGAAAACAATCGTTTTCTTAACAGCTGATGCATTCGGAGTACTTCCTCCTATCGCGAAATTAACAAAAGAACAAGCAATGTACCACTTCCTAAGTGGATTTACATCAAAACTTGCAGGTACAGAGCGTGGTGTAACGACTCCTGAACCAGTATTCTCAACTTGTTTTGGGGCACCATTCTTACCGTTACATGCATCAGTATATGCAGACAAACTTGGTGAATTAATCGACAAGCACGATGTATCAGTATACCTTGTAAACACTGGCTGGACAGGTGGAGAATACGGTGTTGGTGAACGTATGAACTTAAAATACACACGTAAAATGGTTTCAGATGCAGTTGAAGGCGAACTTAAAAACCACGAATTCGTTACTGACGATGTATTTGGTCTACAAATCCCTACTGAAATTGAAGGTGTACCAAGTAAAGTATTAAATCCTAAAGACACTTGGGAAGATAAAGATGCTTATGACGAAACAGCAAATAATTTAATTGAATCATTTAAAGAAAACTTTAAAAAGTTCGGTGATGATGTAAAAGAAATCGCTGAAAAAGGTGGATTCTAATCCATAGAAAAACGCAAATTGATTCCAAGATCAATTTGCGTTTTTATTTTTAGCTTTTTTATACAAATACATAATACAATCGTCTTTTAGTAATGGGCTTTTATCAGCTTCATTTATATCTTCAACTGAGTTAAATAAAACTGCACCATTTGTTTCTAAGTAATCATTTTTTTCTTCTATATTAGACAACTCTACTTTATACACTGCTTTAAAAAATGGACGTTTTTCGTAAACTTTATAAGTCCCTAGATATTCAGTATTTTTTATGATTCCACCAGTTTCTTCATAAACTTCACGCTTTAACGCATCTATCATCGATTCTCCCGCTTCTACTTTTCCTCCTGGAAACTCTATTCCTCTTTTTTTATGTTTCGTAAAGACATACTGATTTTTATATGTCGGGATTGCAAGACAATGTTTAGCTTCAATTGACTCGTCAAAAAATAATTCGACTAAATTTCCATTCACATCGTTAAATTGCTTCATGAGTTCACCTCAATTGATATTTTTTAATACGTTCGATATATTAAAATTAATTAGAAAAGATGGTGTTTATGAAAAAACTAATTTTAAAGATGATTCGTTTTTACCAAAAATATATTTCTCCAATGTCTCCACCGACGTGTAGATTCTATCCGACGTGTTCTCAATATGCAATAGAAGCTGTTGAAGAGCACGGTGCAATTAAAGGAAGCTATTTAGCCACACGTCGTATTTTAAAATGTCATCCCTTTCATGAAGGTGGCTTTGATCCAGTTCCACCTAAAAAGAGAAAATAATTAGTCGATATACGTCTCTCGGTTTAGTTTCCTAGAAATTTTACCAGATGGCGTATATTTTATTTCGTTAACAATAATTACTTCTTTTGGATGTTTAAATCGTGCTAAGTGCTTATTAAATAGTGATTTTAACGTACTATTACTCACATTCTCTTCAACGATTAATACGGGTACTTGCCCCCACTCTTCATCGTCTTTTTTAACGACAACACATGCGTTTAAATCGGTATATTTTAATACGACATCTTCAATTTCTTTAGGGTATATATTCTCCCCACCACTTATTATTAAATCATCTCTACGATCTAAAATGTATAAGTAGCCATCTTCAACTGCTGCGATATCTCCAGTATTAAAAAATTCATCTTCAAAATTGATTTTAGCATTTAAATAACCGTTGGTTACGTTTTTTCCTTTAACGAGTAATTCACTATTTTCATTTACATAAATATTTTCATTTACTTTACCAACAGTTCCGGATAATATTTTTTCATCATCATGAGAAATAATAACAATTTGTGAGCACGTTTCAGTCATTCCGAAACTATTATATACCGGTAAATTTAATGCTATCGCACATTTTAATAATTTCGGTGTCGTATTCGCGCCACCCATTAAAATTGCTTGTAAACTGCTTAAATCTTTTTTTCTAACATTTTCATCACTCATTATTCTACTGAGCATAACCGGTACAAACGACGTATGTGTGACTTTTTGTTGTTCGATTACATGAAGTACATGTTTAGTATCGAACTTATTATGAATAATTAATGTACATCCTGAAATAATCGCACGCATTAATATTGAAAATCCTGAAATATGAAAAATTGGATTCACCATTAACCACGTACTATTTGAATCATATTTAAGGCCTTTTTTTGCATTTAAATGTGATGCGTAGTGGTTTAAATAAGTTTGCGTCACAGCTTTTGGACGACCGGTTGTGCCACTTGTAAACATAATTGATAATATATCTTCATCATTCGCATCGAATGTTTCATATTCTACTTCTTTTAAATTTAATAGAGCGTTATAATCAAATACTTTAGCTTCTACTTCGTCTAATACTCCTGAATGAATGGTTGAAAAAATCGTATCAACATCTACATCATTCAGTTGATTATTAATTTCTTCAGCGGAAAGTCTTGTATTGATCATGACAATTTCAATATGTCGTTCAATTAGACTATGAATTAAAACTGCACTTTTTAAACTATTATCTATATATACACCGACTCTTTTAATACTCGGTAGCTTTTTAGAGAGATCATGTACTTTATCTTGTAGATTTTTATATGTAAGAGAATCTTCTTCGTAAATAATTGCGAGTTTGTTTGGATATTTTTTAGCATTCTCTATTAACCATTTGTTCAATTTAAACACTCCTCCAACTCTCCTATTATATCAAAAAGATATATTTACTCGTATCATTTAGACATTAAGTGTAAAAAATGCTAAATTATAATTAACAAATAACGAGGGAGACGAAATTATGGCAGGCCATTCAAAATGGAATAACATTAAACAACGTAAAGGTGCGCAAGATAAAAAGCGTAGTAAAATTTTCCAAAAATTGTCACGTGAAATTTACATGGCAGCAAAACAAGGTGGCGGAGACATAGATACTAACCCGGCACTTCGATTAGCTATGGACCGTGCACGTGCTGAAAATATGCCAAAAGACAACATTAAACGTGCGATTGATAAAGCGACAACATCTGGCGCTGGAGAAGATTATGATCCAGTAATGTACGAAGGTTATGGCCCAAGTGGTGTTGGTATTTTAACAGAAGCATTAACAGACAACCGTAACCGTACGAATACAAACGTACGTATTGCTTACAATAAAAACGGCGGAAATATTGGAGAAGCGGGATCTGTAAGTTATATGTTCGAAAGAAAAGGTTACATCGCTATCGAACGTAGTACAACAGACGTTGACGAAGATACAATGTTAATGGAAGTACTTGAAGCGGGTGCTGAAGAGTTAGAAACAAGTGAAGAAGTATTTGAGATCTTTACAGAACAAACAGATTTCGCACAAGTAAGAGATTACCTTGAAGAAGAAGGATTCACACTCGCACAAAGCGAGCTAACAATGATTCCAATGAACACAGTCTCATTAAGCGATGAAGACTACGAAATATTAGAAAACATTATCGACGCACTAGAAGACGATGACGACGTTACAGACGTCCATCATAACGCAGTACGTGCAAGTGAAGAATAAAATTTATCCCCTTAAGTCGCAGACCTAAGGGGATATTTTAATTAACTATTGTTCTGAACTTTTTATTTTATTATATAAGTTTTCTCACTCGTACTTTAAATACTTAGAAGCCTCAATTATAAATATATAAGTGAAATAAAAATGTATAATTTAACGATAATTTTAGATCATAAATATTGATAATAAAATAATAATACTGATTAACCACTTTTGTAATACATCTGGTGTGATATGGCCAATTCTCACCCCAATTGGAGTTATTAAAATACTTGCAAGGACTAAAGCAAGACCCTCTTCAAATGGTATGTATCCTTGAAATAATTTAATTATAAATGCCGCAATGGATGCAATAAATGAGATAACGATGCTATTTGATATGACTATATTCATTGGCTGTTTGAATATTGAAATTAATACTGGTATTACAATAAAAGCACCCCCTGCACCAACAACTCCAGATAGTAATCCGATAGTTGCACCAAGTAAAACTAATAGAAATCGATTCATTTTCTTTTTATTTTTACTTTTCTTAGGTTTATAGACCATCATTAAAAAAGCAATTATCGCTACGAAAATATACACCCTATTTACATATATTTCGCTGAAAAGATCAGCAGTAATCGCTCCTATAACACTTCCTAAAAAAATACCGCCACCCATATATTTTAATAGTACTTTTGAAAAATTACTTTGATTTACCACTTTTAATGTTCCAGTTCCAGTACTAAAAAATACTTGCGAAGACGTAAGTCCTGATGCAACATATGCTGAATAAGTATCCATTCCTAATAGTGGTGGTATTAACAGAATTGCTGGAAATATAATTATTGCACCTCCAATACCGAGCATTCCTGATAAGAATCCTCCAATACTACCTATAATTAACATAACTATAAAACTCATAATTTCACCTACCACATTATTTTCTTAACATAATAATTATAAAAATTACAAAAGTCAAATACCCCATACCGTATTTGACAAATTATTATTAACTAGTTAATATACCCGTATAAGTATTTTAGGAGGAAATATTATGGTTAAATCAATACACATGAATGAGTTAAATAGTAATCAGCTTAAAAAGTTAGCTAAAAGCAATCAACTTATCGACGTTAGAACAAAAGAAGAATTTGAATTAAATCATATAGATGGTGCAGTACTACACCCTGTAGAAAATATTAATTCTTTTATTGGTGATAAGAACAAGACTTATTACGTTTACTGTAAATCCGGTCGACGTAGTTTAAATGCAGCAAAAAAACTAGAAGAAAAAGGTTATGATATCGTGAATTTAGAAGGTGGAATTTTAGCTAAACCAACTAAGAAAAAACAATTAAATTACAGTGGTTTACAATGCCCTGGTCCGATTGTAAATATTTCACAAGAAGTTAACCGACTCAATACAGGTGATGAAATTGAAGTGACAGTCACTGATCCAGGTTTTTATAGTGATGTGAAAGCATGGGCAGATCAAACGGGGCATAGTCTAATTTCACTAGAGCAAAATGATAATAAAGTTATAGCTGTAATTCGAAAAGAAAAAGAACGTGATATGGATGTTACAACTACTAAAAATGGAACGACCATCGTACTCTTTAGTGGTGAGTTAGATAAAGCACTTGCAGCATTCATAATAGCTAATGGTGCTCGTGCGGCAGGTCGAGACGTCACGATATTCTTTACGTTCTGGGGATTATCAGCAGTTAAAAAAGATGATGAAGTAAACGTTAAAAAGTCTGGAATTGAAAAAGCATTTGATTTAATGTTACCGAGTAACGCAGTAAACATGCCACTATCAAAAATGAACATGTTCGGATTAGGTAACTTAATGATGCGCTTTGTGATGAAACAAAAAAATGTTGACTCTATTGTTAAACTTAGACAGCAAGCAATCGATCAAGACATTCGTTTAATCGCATGTGCAATGAGTATGGACGTTATGGGTATTAAACAAGAAGAACTAATCGATGAAGTAGAAATCGGGGGTGTTGGAACGTACATTGGAGATACAGCAAAAGCAGAACATAACTTATTTATTTAAAAGAAAATGGCGAGGGGATGAACTACATCCCTCGCCATTCTTTATTTCCAATTATTTACTCTTCACTAAAAGTTCGACCGCTTCACTAATTCTTTCATCTCGGTCTTCTCCATCGAGTTCATTAATACACTCTATTAAGTTCTCACTTACAATTACTGCCATTAATCTTCCAATTGAGTTTTTAGATGCAGATAATTGTGTGATTACTGACTTACAGTCACGTTCTTCTTCCATCATTTTAAGAACACCATTTAACTGTCCTTGTATACGTTTAATACGATTAATTTGTTTTCTATCATATTGCATACGGTGCCCCCCATTATTTACTCTAATCATATTGTAAAAACAATAATTTGTCAAATACCCTATCCCGTATTTGACTTTTTTATAAATACAGTTTAATATACCCGTATAGGTATTTTAAATTGAAGCATTCGGAGGCATTTATTATGTTCTTTAAACAATTTTTTGACAAACATTTAGCACAATACTCTTACTTAGTTGGCTGTCAGCGTACTGGTGAATCGATTATCATCGACCCTATTCGTGATTTAGGAGAATACGAAGCTGCAGCAAAAGAAGAAGGATTAAAATTAACACACGCAACTGAAACACATATTCATGCTGACTTTTTTTCTGGAATCCGTGAAGCAGCCAATAAAGGTTTAGAAATTTTCTTATCAAAGCACGGTCAAGACGGTCTAGCATATGAAAATATGCCAGAAAATATAAACTATATCTGTGAAGATGACGTCATTAACGTCGGTAACGTTAAATTAGAGGTATTACATACACCAGGACATACCCCTGAGAGTATTAGCTTCTTACTTACAGATATCGGCGGTGGAAGTGATACACCAATGGGGCTATTTACTGGAGACTTTATATTCGTTGGAGATGTCGGTCGCCCAGACTTACTTGAAAAAGCAGTAGACGTTAAAGGATCAACAATAGTTGGTGCTGAACAAATGTATGACTCAATTAAAAAAATGGAACCACTCGGTGACGAAATTTTAATTTGGCCAGGTCACGGTGCAGGAAGTCCTTGTGGTAAAGCGCTTGGTGCTGTACCACTATCAACACTTGGATATGAAAGACAAAATAACTGGGCATTTAACACGTCAGATAAAGACGAATTTATTCATAAATTAACAAATAACCAGCCAACGCCACCCAACCACTTTAAAGAAATGAAGCTGTTAAACCAAAAAGGTGGAAAAAAGTTTGTTCCGTATACAGCTTTTAAAAAGAATACAGATCACGTAAAATTTGATATTCGACCTAAAAGAGCGTATCACGACGGTCACGGATTCGGTACAATCAACATTCCATACGACAAAAATTTCATTAACCAAATCGGATTCTTCTTAGATTATAATTCGCCGATTACACTAGTATCAGACAAAGAAACAGACGTTCAAAATGCAGTACACACGTTACAACTGATCGGATTTGACAGTGTTGATGGATTTGAAGAGCCTAAAAATGAAGTTGAAACAAAACAAATCGATTCTAAAGAAGTTACAGGTGAAGAAAAACAACTTCTTGACGTGCGTAACGACAATGAGTGGAATAACGGTCACTTAAGTAACGCAAAACACCTTCCACATAATTTATTGCACGTGACAGAAGTGCCATTTAATAAAGATGAAACACTTTACGTCCACTGTCAGTCAGGTATTAGAAGTTCAATCGCAGTTGGATTACTAGAAAAAACTGGATTTAAAGATGTTGTAAACGTAAAAACTGGTTACAAAGATATTAAAGACGAAGTAAAAGAACAATAATTATATTAGCTAATAACTAAACAAACTACTCATCTTAAAAGAAATACCGTCTTTTTTAAAAGACGGTATTTCTTATGCTTAAATTGATGGTTTTTCTTTAAATTTCTTCAGCAGTTCTCGTACTTCATCTGTATCTTTTGTACTCATTAATGCATGTCTTAACTGACTTGCACCCCTAAATCCTTTGACATATATTTTAAAGAATCTGTGTAACGCTTGAAACGGGCGTTCTTCAAGTTCTTTTGAGTATTTGTCGTGTAAATCGAGGTGTAAATGAAGTAACTGAAGCAGTTCTTCACTTGAATGTTCTGTTGGTGATTTTTCAAATGCAAATGGATTATGGAATATTCCGCGACCAATCATTACACCATCCACACCGTACTTTTCTACAAGTTCTAAGCCCGTTTTACGATCTGGAATGTCTCCGTTTATTGTCAGCAATGTGTTTGGTGCGATTTTATCACGTAACTCCTTAATTTCTGGAATTAACTCCCAGTGGGCATCTACTTTACTCATTTCTTTACGCGTACGTAAATGAATGGATAAGTTTGCGATGTCTTGTTTTAATATATGCGTTAACCACGGCTTCCATTCATCAATTGACGTATACCCGAGTCTCGTTTTTACACTCACTGGTAGTCCGCCAGCTTTTGCCGCTTCAATAAGTTCACTAGCAACTTCCGGTCTTAAAATAAGACCACTGCCCTTACCGTCACCAGCTACATTTGGCACAGGACAACCCATATTTAAGTCGATACCTTTAAAGCCAGCTTTCGCCATACCGATACTCATCTCACGGAAAAACTCCGGCTTATCTCCCCAAATATGTGCGACCATAGGTTGTTCATCTTCAGTAAATGTTAAACGCCCACGAACACTTTTATTACCTTCAGGGTGGCAATAACTTTCAGAGTTTGTAAATTCTGTAAAGAAGACATCTGGACGTGCCGCTTCACTCACAACGTGCCGAAAAATAACATCTGTAACGTCTTCCATTGGTGCTAGAACGAAAAATGGGCGTGGAAGATCATTCCAAAAATTTTCTTTCATCTATCGTTCAATTCCTCTCAAATTTAGTTATAACGAAATGTTGTACCCACCAGTTATACCATAAATTTGACCTGTCGTGTAGCTACTTTCTTCACTACCTAGTAAAACGTATACTGATGCAAGTTCAACTGGTTGTCCTGCACGACCAAGTAAACTACCTTGTCCGAATGTTGGTATTTTTCCTTCTAACTGACCACCATCTAATTGAAGTGGTGTCCAAATTGGTCCAGGTGCTACCCCATTGACGCGTATTCCTTTTTCATTAAAATGTTGTGATAAGTTGACAACTAAGTTTGAAATTGCACCTTTAGTTGCTGCATAGTCGAGTAATTGTTTTGACGGGTTAAATGATTCTACAGATGTTGTTAAAATAATTGAAGCCCCTGATTCTAAATGTTTTTCAGCTTCTTTAACTGCTTCAAACATACTTATAACGTTTACTTGGAATGTGTTTTTAAATTGTTCAACTGATAAATCTTCTATCTTTTCTTGTGCAAATTGTTCCGCTGAGTTTAGTACTAAGACGTCTAAACCTCCTAAAGCCTCTACCGCATCTCTAACTACTTTAGCTGCTTCACCATCGTTACGGAAATTTGCTTTTAATGTAACTGCTTTTTGTCCTAAGTTATTAATGAAATCTTCAACTTCTTTGGCATCTTTTTCTTCACCAGGAAGATACTGAATCGCAACATCTGCACCTTCTTTAGCGTATGCGATCGCTGCCGCGCGGCCAATTCCAGAGTCTCCTCCTGTAATTAATGCTTTAAGACCTTTCATACGACCATGTCCTGTGTAAGTCTCTTCGCCTGTATCTGGGACTGGAGTCATTTCACTTTGCAGTGCAGGTCCATCTTGTTGTTGATCTGGAAAATCATTATATTCAAATTTAGTTCTTGGATTTTGTAAGTTTGACATTTAAAATTCCTCCTATAAGATTCGTAGTTAATCAATACCCAAATTGCTTTTGATTTAATCATACTCATACATAAATTATTTTAAAAAAGCACAAGTTCAAATGAACTTGTGCTTTATGAGTTTATGGGAATTTAGGGAACTGATCAAAATCCGGTTGACGTTTTTCTTTAAACGCATCTCTTCCTTCTTTTGCTTCGTCCGTTGTGTAATATAGAAGTGTTGCATCCCCAGCAAATTGTTGAAGACCAGCTAATCCATCTGTGTCTGCATTCATTGCAGCTTTTAAGAAACGAAGTGCTGTTGGTGAGTGCTGCATCATCTCTTCACACCATTTGACCGTTTCATCTTCTAACTCTTCTAATGGTACGACTGTGTTTACTAGTCCCATATCTAACGCCTCTTGTGCATTGTATTGACGGCATAAGAACCAAATTTCACGTGCTTTTTTATGTCCAACGATACGTGCTAAGTAACCAGAACCGTATCCTGCATCAAATGACCCAACTTTAGGACCAGTTTGACCAAATATTGCGTTATCTGCTGCAATAGTTAAATCACACACAACATGTAAGACGTGGCCACCACCAATTGCATAGCCAGCGACCATCGCAACGACTGGTTTTGGTGTGACACGAATTAAACGTTGTAAATCTAATACGTTTAAACGTGGGATTTGGTCGTCTCCTACATATCCACCATGTCCACGTACTTTTTGGTCTCCACCTGAACAGAATGCTAAGTCACCTTCACCTGTTAATACGATTACTGAAACATTCTCATCGTCTCTAGCGCGACTTACTGCATCGATCATTTCTGAAACTGTTAATGGTGTAAATGCGTTACGTACTTCTGGACGGTTAATTGTGATTTTCGCAATTCCATTATAAAATTCATATTTAATCTCTTTATATTCTTTTAATGTAGTCCACTCGCGTGCCATTATTTTCCCTCCGATAAAAATTCCTGACATTCTTTTATAAATGCCTCTTTATTTTCAAGGTGAACGTTATGTCCACACTTTTTAATTATTTTAAAGCAACTATTTTTTAGTTGCTTATTCATATTATCTCCAATTTTAACAAACTTTTCATCTTTTTCACCGACAATAATTAAAACGTCGTTATTCTTATTTAGATTATCCCAATAATGGGGCTGAATTCCAGTGCCATATTTTCTTAAACTATCTGCCGCTTCTGCACCATTTTGACTTAACCTTTCTTTTCTTTGCAATAGAAAAGTTTTTTCATCTAAAAGTTTTTGAGTTTTAAATAACGGTAACTCTTCCCAATCGTTTATAAACGACTCAAAGTCTGTTTCTAAGTCTTTTGCTCTAGATTCATCGATTTCAATACGACTGTCTCTTCTAAAAGCTTTACTCATTCCTGGAGATGTCGACTCTAATATGAACTTATTAAATCTCTTAGAACAATTAGCTAAGAGTGATATTGCGACACGTCCACCCATTGAATAACCATAGACGTGCACATTTGTTAAATTCAACTCATCGACAATTTTTACGATACCTTTTGAGATATCGTCCATCGAATAATCGATACCAATACTTTTCGTTTGACCAAATCCTGGTAAGTCGATAAGTAATGTGTTCATGTTATTAAATTCCAATGAAATGTCTGTCATCGACCGCATATCTGATAAAAACCCGTGCAATAAAATCAGTGTGTTACTTTTACCAAGGTCATTATACTCATAATTAAAATCGAGCATCATTCACGAGATCCTTTACTTTTTCTTTTAGTTTATTATGCTGAGTTTTATTGTCGTCGCGATCAGTTTTAATTTCTATGAATACTCTACCGCTTTGATTTAATAATTCTTCTGTTAAATCTTCAGGCGAATTTACTAAGTAATAATTAAAATCATAAAGTTTTGCTGCATGTGAAAAATCTAAATTAAGTGGTGTGCCAAATAGTCGTTCAAAATAGACGTCGTGTTCTTTTTGTGGTAAATAACTAAATATGTTACCACCATTATTGTTAAAGCAAATGACTGTTCCGCCAATATTCTCTAATTTAGACATTAAAAGACCATTTAAATCATGATTTAACGCAACATCTCCAATAATAAGTGTCATCGCTTCTTTAGTCGCAACTCCAAACGCACTCGATACTACACCGTCTATTCCGTTTGCGCCGCGATTTGAATATATTTTTAACTGATTAAATACGTCATATCTTTCAAAGTCACGAATCGGCATACTACTCGATAAAAAGAGTCGGCGTGTACGATATGTATTTTTAATAATTTCATACATATAACGCCCTTCATCAGTATAATCTTCCATTGTATCTTCAATAAGTGATTTTATTTTTTTATCGAGATTATAAAGGACATTGTCTGAGTAATCAGACTCTATAAATAATGATTTTAACGTCTCTTTAACATTTCCAACGTAAACTTTGTTTGGTATTTTTGGGAATGTTTTTACATCGTTAAATTCACTAATTAAAATCTGTGGTAATGTCGTACGTTTTAAAAATTGATTCGTCGATTTTGAAGTCACTGCTTCACCAATACGAACAATAAAATCAAATCGATGATTTAAATTGTCCTCTTGTTCTTTTGTTAAGTTCATAAAAATAAGATCGTGAGTTGTAACAACATGACTTAACTCCGTACGTTTACCAATTCTAGGATCCATGATAAATGTTAAGTTTTTATATTGAGTAAAATCGAAATCATCAAGATTATCATCTGTTTCACCGATAATCACTAATCCATTTCCAACGAGCGGTTCGATGTCCGTGTTGAATGTCACAGAGTTTTCTAACTGTTGTGTACGGTAAAATAAGTCCGTACGACTGACGTCTGGCATTAGCGGTTCTCTTACCGGAATATTAATATGAATCGGTCCTTTATTAATACCGTAAAAATATTGACTCGCTTGAAGCACTCTATCAAACACATGAGATATATTTGTCTCACTGTTATCTGCAATCGGTAGTTCTGTTTCGTATTTTACATAGTTTGTAAACATATTTGTCTGGTTAATTGCTTGCGGTGCACCGACTTGTCTTAATTCGTGTGGTCTATCTGACGTTAAGACGACTAACGGTATGTGCATTAACCCCGCTTCAGACACACTTGGTGTGTAGTTAGCTGCAGCTGTCCCAGACGTACAGAGTAAACTCACCGGTCGTTTACTTGCTTTACTTAACCCAAGTGCGAAAAAACCTGCGCCTCGTTCGTCTGGGTGAATGTATGTCTTAATATGCGGATGAAGTTCAAACGCAATCGCAAGCGGTGTCGAGCGAGATCCTGGACTAATGACAACTTCATTCACACCTTTACTATATAGACCATCAACGAGCGTAAACACTTGCTCTGTGAGATGTTTCTGATGTGTCATTCTAACGCCTCCAGTACATTTAACATTGGTCTAAATTTTGTTTTTGTTTCTTCGTATTCAGACTCTCCTGTTGAACCTTTTACAATACCTGCTCCAGCGTAAAGTGTCGCACTTTTATTAGTAATACGCATCGACCTTAAAGACACAGCAAATTCAACTTCGTTTGAACGAGAAATAACTCCAATTGGTGCAGCGTAAAGCCCACGCGTAAAGTATTCTTTTTCTTTAATATATTCTAATGCACGTTTCTTTGGTAACCCACCAACAGCTGGTGTTGGGTGAAGAGCCATCATCACATTAAATAAGTTACTTTCTTCATTTAAAGTCGCTTCAATTGGTGTATATAAATGATAAATATAACGATTTTCTAAAATACGTGTGTCATCGTACTTTACACTAGATGTATATGGTGTTAAATCATCAACAATAGAGTCTCTCACAACGATATGTTCAAAACGATTTTTTTCATCTTTTAAAAAAGCCAACTTATTACTTTCGTTTAAGGTTTCGTCATTTTCTCTACGTATTGAACCTGCGATTGCATGCGTTGACAACGTACTATTTTTAAGGTGGAATAACTTCTCTGGTGTTTTAGAAACAAACGTTGACTTTCCTCTTTCGTAAAGAATTGTAAACGTATCGGTTTCTTGTTTTAAACGGTTAATTAAAAAGTTTGAGTCGACTTCGTCTTCAAATCGAATCAGTAATTCTCTAGATAATACTACCTTTTCAAAATCATCATCTAATACACCAACTGTTTCATCGACTAACTCTTTCCATGCTTTTGGATAGATTTCACGTTTACTTACAATTTCAGGAAATCTAAAACGACTATCCTTACCTTCAATTTCTTTTAACGTTTCATAAATTTTTTCAGCAAGATGACTCGTTTCTAGATTTTCTTTTCTCAAAATAATAAAGCATTCGTTGTTGTGTAAATCAAACTGCCATGACGCAAGTAAAAATTCGACCATTTTATAGTCTGTCCATTCGTCGGTCGTTTTTTTATCGTCAAAACGCATTCCACCAAACAAATGGATGTCTCCGTTTAAATCGTCACTTAGCTCGATTGTCTGGATGTCTTCAAACAGCTCGTTTTTCTTAGCCTCTAAAACATCTGCATTAAATTGATTTCGATTTATGCTCTCTAAATAGCCAATCCCAATTATATTGAAATCAGCTTCTTTAGACTTAAACCAAAATCTTTCGCCCTTTTTATTATTAAAATGCATAAAGATTTTAGATTCTGTTAAATCAAAATCTTTTGTACTAAAATGTAATGCTAAAAATGGTGTGTTGGAATCAATTCCTACTTCGTCAATTTTTATTTGTGACGACTCAATATCCATTATATTCACATTCCTTTATAATAATTACTCTATATTTTATCATTTTTCTAAATAACTGTGTATATTGTTCGATTGAAAGTATGATAGAATATTGTAGATCTATGCTTAAAAATACTTAAAAGGATGATTTTCATGCAACATGCACACGTCTTAACAGGCTATAAAAAATATATTAGCCTAACAAGACCGCATACTTTAACAGCTGGATTTGTTCCTGTACTTGTTGGGACAGCTGCTGTATTACCATTTGGTGACATTAATTTTTTAATGTTCTTTTTAATGCTCATCGCAACAATACTCATTCAGTCAGCAACGAATATGTTTAATGAATATTACGACTTTAAACGTGGTCTAGATAGCGAAGATTCTGTTGGAATTGCAGGTGCAATTGTTCGTAATGGTATTACTCCAAGAGCAGTACTATCAATTGCAATTTCATTTTATATTATCGCAGCGTTGATCGGTTTATATATTGCGTATGAAACATCTTGGTGGTTGATTTTAATCGGTAGTATTTCGATGTTAGTCGGATTTTTATATACAGGTGGCCCTTATCCAATATCTTGGACACCATTTGGAGAAATTTTCTCTGGTGTATTTATGGGACCAGTCATTATTTTGATTACATTTTATATTCACTTACATGAATTACATATTTTTCCGTTATTATTATCTATTCCAATTATGATTACGATTGGTCTACTTAATATGTTCAATAATATTCGTGATAGAGTAAAAGATGCTCAGAGTGGACGAAGAACATTTGTCATTCTTGTCGGAAAAGAAAAAGCAACACAAGTTGTAAACTTCTTACTCATACTTTGTTATGTATTTGTCATTATTATGTCAGTAACCGACCTATTCGCTTCACTATTTTTACTACTGCCACTCTTATCATTTAAATTATATAAAAAGACAATGCAGTTATTAAAAGAAGGAGATTCACCTGTTGAATTAATTCCAGCGATGGCAACGATGGGTAAATTTAACACAATTTACGGATTACTTCTATCTATTGGTGTATTATTATACGGATTAGTTATACATTAAACATTTTATGTGTATGTCTATTTATTTTAAGAAAACTCATATATACTAAATTTAATTGATCAATAATGGAGGAATTTTAATGAACTTAAAACACCTATTAGCTGCAACCGCTGCTTCAACCCTACTACTCACTGCTTGTAATCAAGATGACTCAGCTGAAACTGAAGAGCCTATCGAAAATGCTGAAACTGAAGAAGCAAAAGAAGCTGAAGCAACTGAAGTTAAAGTCCGTGAAGATGAACTAAAAGATTCAATCGAATTCGATGGAGAATATGGACACTACGTCATTACACGTATTGACACAATCGATATTCCACCAACTGATCTAGATAAAGAAGCCGCAGAAGATGCTGGTGAAGAAGCAACTGACAGTCCAGCAGTTGTTATTGAATTTGACTTTACAAACAAGTCAAACTCTCCAACTTCAGCAAGTGAAGCATTCGCTTTAGACCTAGCAGTTCGTCAATTTAACGAGTCTGGTATGATTCCAACAGATAACTTAACATTAGATATCCCTGAAGACAGCACATATCATGAAAATGTAAATGATGCTTCAGAAACAGTTCAAACAGATGAATCATCAAAAGCAGTTGTTGCTTATGGACCAATTGATTCAGAAGAAAATGATATTAATATTCAATCACGTGAAGACGAATCATTATTAAACCTATTATTAAAATTTAATTAATAAAATAAAAACAGTGTGCATATGCACACTGTTTTTATTTACATTTATATGGTTATATAAAAAATAAGAATATTTAGAAATGAGTGTTTATATGTTCACATTAATTAAAAATGCTAACCTTTTTACACCGAAGCATTTAGGTAAAAAAGATATTTTATTTACTCAAAATAAAATATTAAAAATTGAAGATGAAATCGATGTTCAACCGCTTCAACAATTATTTACAGTTAAAATTATCGACGCTAAAAGTAATTATGTTGTTCCTGGATTTATTGATCCTCACATTCACTTACTTGGCGGTGGTGGTGAAGGCGGTTTTGAAAAGCGTACACCTGAAGTGCAGTTAAGTGATTTAATTAAATCAGGGTTAACGACTGTCGTTGGATTACTCGGTACTGACGGTACAACGAGACATGTCACTTCCCTACTTGCTAAAGCACGTGGGTTAGAAAAAGAAGGTGCGTCTACATTTATATACACAGGTAACTACGACGTCCCAACTCCAACGATTACAGGTAACGTTAAAGACGATATTATTTTAATCGATAAAATCATCGGAACTGCTGAAATTGCAATTTCAGATTCAAGGTCTGGCCAACCGACGGTTCAAGACCTTGTGAAAATTATTGGAGATTCACGTGTTGGTGGATTAATTGGAGGTAAAGTTGGTGTCACACACTTCCATACTGGTCCAGGAAAAGATTACTTATCACCATTACATGAAATTATCGATCAATACGAACTTCCAGCTTCAAAAATATATGCAACACATATTAATAGAAGTAAAGCGTTAATGAACGACGCAATTGCACTCGGTAAAAAAAGTGCATTTATCGATATTACTTGTGACTACGATACAGCTTTTGGATGGGTAAAATACTATGTAGAAAATGATGGAGAGTTATCACAACTCACACTATCCACTGACGGGAATGGCAGTTTACCGACATTTGACGAGAATGGCAAACTAACAGGATTAGAAGTTGCTCCGACAGATACGATTATTAAAACGATTCAAAAAGTTGTTGAACATAATATTCTAAGTTTAGAAGATGCATTAACACTTGTGACAACAAATACAAGTAAAGCATTAGAATTAGAATCAAAAGGAAAATTAGAAAAAGATTATGATGCAGATCTATTAATCATTAATAAAGATAACTTTAAATTGAACGAGGTCTTTATGAAAGGTAGACAAATGATGTCAAATGGTGCTGTTGTTGTAAAAGGAACGTTTGAATAAAATCATGAAAGTATAACATAATCTTTATGATTTACTTATATTATTTGTACAAGAATTACTCAATTGGATGAAGAAAAATAAAAACAACCGAAAATTCTTATAAAATAAAAAGGCAAGATTCTATATTTTAATTAGAATCTTGCCTAACAAATAGTTATTTATAATGATATTTACATGAAGCTATCATAATTGATCTTTTATCAATCTTATATACTAGTCTATGTTCTTGTGTAATTCTTCTACTGTACCATCCACTTAAATTCCCTTTTAATTTTTCTGGTTTACCTATTCCACTAAGCACTCCCTCACGTTCAATACTTTTAATTAACTGGTTTATTTTTTTTAAGGTTTTCTTATCTTGTATCTGCCATTCTTTATAATCTTCAAATGCCTCAGTTGAAAACGTAATGAGAAGTTTACTCATCTATTTGAACCTTTACAGTTTCACCTTTATCAAACTGTGAAATTGAACGTTTCAGATGTTCATTATTATAAGGGTTTTTTTGTAAATAAAAAGTTTCCATAATCGAATTATAATCGCTTTCTGACATTAAAACAGCGTTATGTTCATTTGTTGTGATTGTTATTACCTCACTATTATCATTGACTTGATTAATTAATTGTCTAAAATTTTTTCTCGCATTTGAATATGTTTCTACACTCATTTAATCATCTCCTTTATTAATTGTACAATATATTGTACAATTAATAAAGCTTATTTACTTCTCTTTTTATTCCATACCTTTAATAAATCTTTTATCGCTTAATATTTAAATGGGTATTTGTAAGATTTATCTCTTCTTTAGTTTTTTTCAATTCCAGCTGGAATTTTAATTATGATATTAGGATTTTTTGCTTACTTATAACGTCTAAATTTTTATTAAAAAAAGCAAGATTCTATATTTAAATTAAAATCTTGCCTAACAAATAGTTATTTATAATGATATTTACATGAAGTTATCATAATTGAACGTTTTAGATGTTCATTTGTTGTGATTGTTATTACTTCACTATTATCATTGACTGATCC
>DWXM01000012.1 GCA_019119225.1 Candidatus Nosocomiicoccus stercorigallinarum | reverse complement strand
ATTGCATTTGCGAGCGGGTGTTCAGAATGATTCTCTGCACTTGCGAGCAATTGTAATGTCTCACGGTTACCCGTATAGTCCGTTACTTCTGGTGTGCCGTTCGTGATTGTACCTGTCTTATCTAAAATGATGGTGTCGAGTTGGTGAGTTTTCTCTAAATGTTCTCCACCTTTAAAAAGAATCCCTTGTTCTGCACCTTTACCCGTACCAACCATAATTGACGTTGGTGTTGCAAGTCCTAATGCACACGGACATGCGATAACTAGTACTGACACACTCGCAACAAGTGCTGGTTCAACTTTACCTGTAATTAAATACCACAGGATAAATGTCACAATTCCAATTCCAATAACGATAGGCACAAAGTAATTTGAAATAACGTCTGCCATACGCTGAATAGGTGCTTTTACACCTTGTGCATCTTCAACGATTTTTACGATAGATTGAAGTGCAGTATCTTTACCAACTCTCGTCGCGCGCATTTCTAATGTACCGTTTTCGTTTACAGTTGATCCAATTAACTCGTCACCTTTATTTTTTTCAACTGGAATAGATTCACCTGTTAACATCGATTCATCGATTGATGAGTTTCCTTTTAAGACGATACCATCTACCGGTATCTTTTCACCAGGCTTAATCTTTAATATATCGTCTACAACAACTTCTTCGACAGGAATCATTACTTCTTTTCCGTCACGAATGACTCTTGCGTCACGCGCTTGCATATCAAGAAGTTTTGAAATCGCACTTGACGTTTCGGATTTTGCACGCGCTTCTAAATATTTACCGAATAAGATTAAAGTAATGATGACTGCTGACGCTTCAAAATATAAGTGTGGTTCTGTACCAAATCTCATCCATTTATATGTTTCGTATAAACTAAATAAGAACGCTGCACTCGTACCCATAACAACAAGTACGTCCATATTCGCGTTAAATGTTTTTAAGTTTTTATAGGCACTCTTATAAAACTGCCAACCAATTATAAATTGTACGGGTGCCGCGAATGCGAGCTGAAACCAAGGATTCATGAAAATTGATGGTAAGTGAACACCAAATAAGTGATCGAGCATCGTTAGTAAAAGTGGCGCTGAAAGAATCGCGCTAATAATGACTTTTCGTTTTAACTTTTCAGTTGCTTCATCTTTTTTAGTAGCACTATCTGTGTCATCTTTCACTGTTTCAGCATCAAATCCAATTTTTTGAATACGTTTAATAATGTCATACTCTGATAATTCTTGCTCGTTATACGATACTGTCGCCTTTTCTGTCGTTAAGTTAACAGTCGCTGTTTCAACACTATCCATTTTGTTTAGTACTTTTTCGATTCGAGATGAACAAGACGCACATGTCATACCTGTAATATTAAACTCTGACGTTTTCATTTGAATGTCGTATCCAAGTTTTTTAATTTTATCTGTTACGTCTGTTGTCGATAACTTGTCATTATCATATTTAACTGTCGCGAGTTCAGTCGCAAGGTTCACTTGTGCATCTACGCCGTCCATTTTATTTAGTACTTTTTCAATACGTGATGAACACGCACTACACGTCATACCTGTAATTTTGAGTGTTTCCTTTTTCTCACTCAATTTAAGTCACCTACTTTTTTGAAAATTGTTTTAAAATCCCCATTAACTCTTCAATATATTCGTCACCTTCACCAGTTTTTACTGCGTGTGTGACGCAATGTTTCATATGGCGCTCGGTTACTTCTAATCCAACATTATGAAGTGCGGATTCAATCGCACGAATTTGAATTAAAATATCCATACAATATCTATCGTCTTCGACCATTTTCTCAATACCTCTTACTTGCCCTTCAATTCTTTTTAAGCGGTTAAGAAGTTTCGTTTTTTCTTCATCTGGTCGAATTGTGTGTGTTGCTTGCACACTCATCACCTCAACTCTCATTTCTTATTATATACCCTATAGGGGTATAAATCAAATATTTAATATTTAAAGTATAAAATCAATCATTGTAATGTTTTCTAAATGTTGATAATATTAAGATAATTCAAACGAAGTATTAAAGGAGTTATCGTTATGTCACTTAAATTTGTAGAAAGACAACAATTAAAAGAAAAACCAAATATAAAAGAAGTCGCGTTCGGCACAACATTTACAGATTATATGGTCAGCGCAGATTACAATAAAGATGATGGGTGGCATGACTTTAAAATTTTACCGTACGAACCACTCTCACTCGATCCAAGTGCTGCTGTTTTACACTACGCGCAAACGGTATTTGAAGGTCTGAAAGCATATAAAGTTGATGGTGAGACTGTTCTATTTAGACCAGAAGAAAACTTTAAACGTTTGAATCGCTCATTAGAACGACTGTCTATGCCTAAAATCGATGAAAATCAAGCACTCGAGAGTTTGATTGAGTTACTAAAAGTAGAAAAAGACTGGGTGCCAAATGGTAAAGGTGAAGCATTATACATTCGTCCTGTCGTATTCGCAACGAGTCAATCCATTAACGTGCTTCCAAGTAGCGAGTATAAGTTTTTAATTATTTTATCACCAGTTGGTGGCTTATTCTCTCAAGATGGACTTGGCACAACTAAAATTTACACTGAAGATAAATACGTCCGTGCAGTTCGCGGAGGTGTGGGTGAAGCAAAATTTGGTGGGAACTACGCATCAAGTATGCTCGCTCAAGAATATGCAAACGAAAAAGGCTACAGTCAGGTGCTATGGTTAGATGGTGTTGAACAACAGTACTTAGAAGAAGTCGGTGCCATGAATATATTCTTCGTTAAAAATGGAGAATTATATACACCAAAATTAAACGGATCAATTTTACCAGGCGTCACACGTAAATCAATCATTGAATTTGCGAGAGACCGTGGATATACCGTTCATGAAGACCGTATCCATATTGACGACTTTAAAAAAGGTTTAGAAGACGGATCAGTGACTGAAGTGTTCGGTGCAGGTACTGCAGCAGTTGTAGCTCCGGTATCACACTTAAACATTCACGGTGAAGAATTACAAGTTGGTGACGGTGAAGTTGGACCAGTCGCAAAAGAAATTTACGACACGTTAACAGGCATTCAAACAAAACGTGTAGAAGATAAATTTAACTGGGTAAAAGAAGTAAAATAAAACAAAAGAAAAAGGCGTTACAATGTAACGCCTTTTCTTTATTCTTCTTCGCGACCTGTGTAATATAAGTACACAATCGCTAATATAAGTAAAACAACTGAAACACTTAATATTACAATCCACGTCGTATTTTTAGGCATCGTTTTTACATTTGACTCTTCACTCATAAACTTGTTTTCTTCGCCTTCAATATTTTTTTCCATAATACGTGGTTGATATATTTTGTATGCTTCACTTAATTCATTTGTTGCTTCATCGATATCTGATTGTGTCACATCGTCATTTGATTCTTGCTCTAAGAGACGTGTCGCCTTTTCTTTAGAAGTTTTTAATTCTTCTGTCATATTGCCGTCACCAATTTTACCAACTTCAACGAGTAACGTACGTAGTGAATTTGTATCGACGTCTTGTTGTACTGCTGTGTAGATTGTTTCAGAATACGTCGTTGCGATAACTTCATCGTCCTTATCGACAGATTCTACTTTTACCTCGTACATCGTACTCGGATCTAATCCTTCAATCACAGCACTTAAGTTTGTCGTTGTCTTTACAACTTCGTCATTTACGATGACATTATAGTGATCTGCATCAAAGTCATCCCAGTATAAAGTAAATCCGTCACTCATAATATCTGTAATTGTAGAAACTTTATTATGTATACTCTTTATAAATGCTGCTGTTTTTGGTGCACGTGCTTCTAACACGACTTTCGTACTATCATTTAAATAATAATATGCAAACGCTTCAGCAAA
>DWXM01000077.1 GCA_019119225.1 Candidatus Nosocomiicoccus stercorigallinarum | reverse complement strand
AGAGGCCACACCTGTTCCCATGCCGAACACAGTAGTTAAGCTCTCCAGCGCCGATGGTAGTTCGGTTTGCCCGTGCTAGAGTAGGACGTCGCTAGGCACTCAGTGGAGACCCATTCGGGTCTCCTTTTTTTGTATCTTTTTATAAAGTATATTTTATAAATTATAAATTATATACAGTGGTCGATTATCTTCGGCTTTTAGTTATTTAACGCAAATTCGATTTGCGTTAAATAGCTCTTTATTATGTTAATAATTACTGCATTTGTGTTAACGTATTGCTTTCTCTTTTTACACAAAATGGTTTTATATTAAAATATAAAAAACTTTTTTATATAAAATCCTTTTGCGTTAATAACTCTTTTATTTAATTAACAATTACTTTATTACTTCATTCTTCCTCACTACTAACCCCTTATTTTGAATTTACATTATAGAATATCTATAATTAAACGTATACCTTTATAAAATTAGGTCTCAGGAGGTTACCATGATTTCATTTAGAAATGTAACGAAGACGTATGGAAATGTTAATGCTGTGGATAATATTAGTTTTGATATAAAATCACATGAACTTTTTGTACTAATCGGTCCGTCTGGTAGTGGAAAGACTACTACTATGGAAATGATTAACCGTTTGACGGATATGACGAGCGGTGAAATTTATATAGACGATTTAAATATTAAAGATATAGACAAAGTTAAATTACGTCGTTCAATTGGTTACGTCATTCAAGACGTTGGACTGATGCCACATATGACAATTAGTGAAAACATTAGTCTTGTCAACCGTTTAAAAGGTAAAAAGAAGGATGAGGTACGTATCGACGAGTTATTAGATCTTGTTGATATGGATGTTTCATTTAAAGACAGATATCCGGATGAGTTATCTGGCGGTCAGCAGCAACGTATCGGCGTTATTCGTGCGTTATATTCTGATCCAAACATTATATTAATGGATGAAGCGTTCTCTGCTTTAGATCCTGTGACAAGAAGTGAATTACAGGATGAATTTATCTATTTACAAGAGACAATTAAGAAAACAATTGTATTTGTAACTCACGATATGGATGAAGCATTAAAAATTGCAGACCGTATCGCTGTCATGAAAGACGGTAAAATTGAACAAATTGGTACACCAGAAGAATTAATTTTCAATCCGAATAGTACATTTGTTCAAAAGTTCATCGGCGAAGAGCGCCAGCGAAAATATATAATGGAACATTTTAAAGTAAAAGATTTTACTAATAAAGAGTATCCAATAGCTTTAGATGATTCAAAAGATGAGATTATTTCACTCATGAAAGATCAACGTATCAATAAAATACCAGTAAAAATTGAAGAACAATATTATGCATATGATTTTTTCCGATTACTAGAAGATGATTTCGAAGTTGAAGATGTTGTTGTGCTCAATGAAAATACAGACTTTAATACAACAATGAATATAATTAGTGCAAATAAAAATAAGCTACATATTGTTGTCGATGAAGCTAATGATTATACTGGTGTACTGGACATTCAAAAATTATTTAGTATGTTAAGTACTGACAGTAAGCGTGGTGAAGCGTATGTGGAGTGAATTTTATAATATTATCAGTACGCGTTCGTCAGAACTTTTAGATTTAGTTCAACAACATATCGAAATTTCGATGATATCGTTATTTATAGCGATTCTTATTTCAGTACCCCTAGGTATCTTACTGACACGTACACCTAAAATAGCTGGGCCAATTATCGGGATCGCATCTGTTTTCCAAACGATTCCAAGTTTAGCGCTACTTGTATTTATGGTACCGATTCTCGGTACAGGTAAGTGGCCTGCAATTATTGCACTGACAATTTATGGATTATTACCGATACTTAGAAATACGTACGTTGGTATCGAAAATGTTAACCAATCGACAATTCGTGCAGGTGTCGGTATGGGGATGACGAATTTACAACAGTTATTCATCGTTGAAATCCCGTTAGCTGCTCGAGTGATTATGGGTGGTATTCGAACAGCAACAGTGCTCGTTGTAGGTGTTGCGACTGTTGCAGGTTTAATAGGTGCTGGCGGTCTTGGTGATTTTATATTTAGAGGACTTTCAACAAATAATACAGGGCTTATTTTAGCAGGTGCGATTCCAGCAGCGATTATTGCATTACTGTTTGACATGTTACTCAAATTTGTAGAGAGTTATGCGACACCTGGGAAAAAGAAAGGCAATATCATAAGTAAAATAATATTTGGTATCGTCGTGTTATTCCTTTTATTCATCATGTTTTTTGGAGCGCTAAAACCACTATTTAGTTCAGATGATATCGTTATTACAGGTAAGGCTGATACCGAGCAAGAAATTTTAGTCTATGCATATAAAGAACTGATTGAAAGAAATACAGATATTAAAGTACGTAAAGAATCTTATATTACAGGAACATCAAATATTGTCGAAGGCATGAACAACGGTCAGTATGATATGTATGTTGAATATACAGGTACAGCGCTCGTTGACATTTTAAAAGAAGACGACTTTGAATACGAGACGCCTGAAGAAGTCTACGAACACGTAAAACAGCGCTATGAAGAAGATATGAATTCTGAATGGCTCGATACGATCGGCTTTAACAATACGTATGCGGTCGCAATGCGTAAAGATTCTGCTGAAGAAAATGATGTTAAAACGTTGAATGACTTACGCAGTGTATCTAGAGACTTAAGATTTGGTGGATCAGCAGAATTCCAAGAACGCAGTGACGGATTTATTGGTCTAGAAGAGCTATATGGATTAGAGTTTAAACAAGTTGAAACACTAGATTCTGGAATCGTTTATGAGTCTCTTCGTACGAATAACATCGACGTTGCAGACGTATATGCAACAGATGCAAGAATTGAGGCATTTGATTTACAAATTATTGAAGATAATAAAAATCTTTTCCCGCCATATTACGCTGCACCTGTTGTAAATAAAGAACTTCTTAAAAAACATCCAGAGCTAAGAGATATTTTAAATTCATTTGCAGGTAAGATTGATGACGACAGAATGCGTGAATTAAATAAACGTGTCGACATCGACGGTAAAACTGAAAAAGAAGTTGCGATGGAATTACTAAGAGAAGAAGGATTAATTGATTAGGAGCAAATAAATGGATTTACATGATGCATTAAAAAAAGTCAGTCAAAGTATTTCAATGCACGTTCCTGGACATAAAAATAATACGATTGGATTTTTATCTGACATTAAAATCGATTATGATTTAACGGAAGTCCCAGGATTAGATAATTTACATGAACCTGAAGACATATTAAAAGAGTTAAATGATACACTTGGAAGTGTCCATAATTGTTACGCACAGCTCGTTGTAAATGGTTCTACGACTGGAATGCTAGCATCAGTACACGCATTAAATAATCAAAGTAATGACTTTTTCTATATTGGTGAATCACATAAATCTTTATACAATGCACTTTCACTTTTGAATAAGCAACCGAAGCAGTTCAATATAGATTTACTTAAATCAGGAGACGTAATTGTCATTACGTCTCCGACTTATTATGGTGACCTTTTAGACGTTACAGACATCATTGTAAAAGCAAAAGAAAAAGATGTACGTATTATTGTCGATGAAGCACATGGAGCACACTTTAACGTAACGAGAAACTTTCCTGAGTCTTTAATACATAGTGACGTTGATGTCGTCATTCAGTCGTATCATAAAATGCTACCGAGTTTTACAGGTGCGTCAGTGACTTTTGTAAAAGAAAAACGATTATATGAAAAAATTATGCATTACATTAATGTCTTTGAAACATCATCACCGAATTATCTAGTGATGGCGTCAATAGAGAGTGCGCTTCATTTTTATAATACTTATAATGATGAAATATTTTTTAAAAAACGTACTGAACTCATCGAACATTTGAAACAGAATAATATTGTGGTTGAAACTGTCGATGATCCAGCAAAACTTGTCCTCAATATCGAAGGATTTTCACCGTATGATTTAGAAAAGAGTTTAAGAGATGTTAACATTTATAGTGAAATGGTCAGTCACCGAGGAGTGTTATGGTGCCTGCCATTGTGGCATTATGGTGACACATATCCGTTTCAAGAGTTGCTCAGTAACATTAATAAGTTAAATGTAAAAAAGATAAAAGATGACAAAATAGATATTTCTAAACTCGACGGAAAAGTTGCAGTTGAGACGATTACGCCGTATCCACCAGGAGTACCCTTAATATTAGAGGGTGAAATTATCGATATTAAACTATTGGATGAATTTGTAACGAAAAATGTTAAAATAGAAGGACTAAGGAAAAACTTAGAGTACTATAAGATTGAGGTATAATATGAGTGTCTTCATTACATTTGAAGGACCAGAAGGCTCTGGAAAATCAACGATTATAAAAGGGGTTAATGAATACCTTTTAAAGAACTACGAAACGCTCGTTACTCGTGAGCCAGGTGGCATTTCGTTAAGTGAATCAATTCGAGATTTGCTATTAAATGATGAATACGACATGGATGGTAAAACAGAAGCATTACTTTTTGCAGCGAGCAGACGAGTCCATTTAGTAGAAAAAATCATACCAGCTCTAAAAAGTGGTAAAATTGTATTATGTGACCGTTTTATCGATAGTAGTTTAGCCTATCAAGGGTTCGCAAGAGGACTCGGATTTGATTCGATTTTTACGATAAATAAGTTTGCGATAGAAACAAACATGCCTGACTTAACGATTTATCTTAGACTAGATCCAAAAATTGGATTACTGCGTAAAAAAGATAACAATGTCGAGCATAACCGTTTAGACAACGAAGAGATAGACTTTCATGAACGTGTTGTTATGGGATATAATAAGTTATCAGAGGAATATCCAGATCGTATTAAAACGGTCAATGCAAATCAAGATGTAGAAGCTGTATTAAACGATACGATTCACATAATAGAACAATTTATTAAATCTAGAGGTGAAAGAATATGAAAATGGTAATTGCGATCGTACAAGATCACGATAGTCAAAGATTAACTGATAAATTAACTAAAAATAATTTTAGAAACACGAAACTAGCTTCAACTGGTGGATTTTTACGTTCAGGTAACACGACATTCTTATGTGGGGTTCAAGATGAACGTGTCGATGAATTATTAAATGTTATTGACGATACATGTGGAAACCGTGAACAAACGGTTGCACCAGTTACACCAATGGGTGGTAATGCGGATTCATATATCCCTTACCCAGTCGAAGTAGAAGTTGGTGGTGCGACAGTTTTCGTCCTTCCAATTGAACAGTTTGAAAGATTTTAAGTATGGTTGATGTTTCTCATACGTTAACTAAAATCATCGAAAATAATAAGCTGAGTCATGCGTATTTATTTGAAAGTGATTCAATGGAGACATTAAAAGCGGTGTCTATTGAATTTGCGACACAAATCCTTTCAAATGATGTACGTAGTAAGCAAATGATAGAGTCATTTAACCATCCTGATTTCTATTATTTAGAAACAGATGCTGCAACAATAAAAAAAGAAGATGTCCAAGATTTAATGTACCAAATGAGTCAAAAGCCGGTGCAGTCTAACTTTAAAGTATATATTATTGAAGCATTCGATAAGTTAACTGTTCAAGCTGAAAATAGTATATTAAAATTTTTAGAAGAACCACCAAAAAACACAATTGCGATTTTATTAACAACAGATAAAAGCAGTATCTTACCAACAACACTTTCTAGGAGTCAATACATCTATGTCCCTAGAAGAAAAGACGAATCAGTTGAAGTATTAGAGGACTTACCAGAAAAACTTCAAGAAGTCGTAAAAGATTATGGTCTAGAGTATGACCACGTCCTAGATCTTGAGGATAGGTTCTCAAAAATTGTCACAGCATCTATTCGCGTTGTGGAACTTTGGTTAAAAAATGATTCACGTGCGTTAATTCGTTTAACGACACTCACTGAGTTATGTAAAGAGCGTCGAGATTACTTTCTTGTTTTGACATTATTAGATGGTATGATGCGTGAAGCGATGTATAATGTTTTAAACATCGATTACAAAAAACATTTCGATGTTTCATTACCTAAACTAGTAAATGTCATTCAGCTCACAAAAAACTTAGAAAAAATAGAAGAAGCAAATAAAATGCTTAATTTTAATGTAAACAGTATGCTCGTGATGGAGAGCATGATTATTAGCTCGAAAGGTTGAGCGTGTTATGCTGACGTTAGTAAAAGCAACACTTTTAAAATATAATGAAGTAGTATATTTAGAGGTAAAAAACGGTGAACCGTTAAATTACGACGATATCATCGTCGCAGAAACTAAGCATGGTAAATTTCTTTATAAAGTACTTAAAGAAAGCTATCAAGTGTCTAAAGATGACATTGTCGAGCCAGATGGTAAATTTATCCGCCTAGCGACAAAAGATGATTTTTTAAAGGATCAGCTAAATGATGAAGAAGCAGAAGCTGCGTTATCATTTTGTATAGACGCTGTTAGGGAAGAGAATTTAGCAATGCATTTACTCACTTCTAAATATTCTCTCGATAAAGAAAAACTTATATTTTTCTTCACGGCGGATGAGCGTGTAGACTTTAGATCGCTTGTTCGTGTACTCGCACAACAATTTAAAACGCGTATTGAATTGAGACAAATTGGTTTACGTGAAAAGGCGAGATACCTTGGAGGCGTTGGTCCGTGTGGTTATAGTCACTGTTGTTCGACGTACCTTGGTAACTTTGAGCCAGTGTCAATACAAATGGCGAAAAACCAAGACTTATCACTTACACCAGTGAAAATTTCTGGTGCATGTGGTCGTTTAATGTGCTGTTTAAGTTATGAAAATGATCAGTATGAAGCGGCGCGTGAAAAACTTCCAGACGTTGGTGAGTTTATCTACACACCTCAAGGTAAAGTTGAAGTGATAGGGTTAAATATATTAGAACTTCAGATTCGCACGAAAGATAAAGATAATTATATCCATGAGTTTAGTTTAGATGAATTAGAAGCAAATGAGGTGTAGCAATGCGTGATGAGCTATTTGAACATATTCTTAAAATGGAAAATCACCTCGAGACGCTGAATGAAGAATTCGAAGAGTTAAAACAACGAACAGTTAAATTATTAGAAGAAAATGTTCGGTTAGAAATGGAAAACAAAAATTTTAAAGAGTTAGTGAAAGAAACGACTGTTGACAAAGAAAAAACAAAAAAAGAAACGTTTAAAAGTAATACGTTACAAAGCCTTTACGATGAAGGTTTTCACGTATGTAACGTATCATTTGGCACGCATCGTCACGGTGAAAAATGTTTGTTTTGCCAAGAAATATTAACTCGAGACCTATAAAAGCAGCGCAATCGCTGCTTTTATTTTTGTGAGGAGATATCGATATGTTAAAAGAAAACGAACGTTTAGATGACTTATATCGTGAAAATATGCAAATAATACAAAGTAAAGATACATTTAGCTTTTCAATTGATGCGCTACTACTTAGTAATTTTGTTCACGTTACAAAGCGTGTGAAAAAAATTGCGGATTTTTGTAGTGGCAATGGAATTATTCCGCTACTTTTATCGTACAAAACGAAAAAGCCAATTACAGGTTTCGAAGTACAGGAAAAACTTGTCGATATGGCAAAGCGCTCTGTCGCTTTAAACGATAAAATAGAACAAATAGAGATTGAGCATCTCGATTTAAATGATGTAAAATTAAAGTATAATCATTCAGTGTTTGACTTAATTACAGTAAATCCACCATACTTTAAAAATAATCAGCCGACGCACAGCTTGACACATCATGAAATCGCACGAAGTGAAGTGTTAATTGACTTAAAAGGCATTATTGAAGTGGCGCGCTATCTGATTAATAATAAGGGCAAATTTTACATGGTTCACCGAGCAGAACGTGTGCATGAAATTATTTCGTTATTACATGACAATAATTTTACAGTGTCAAAATTACAATTTGTTTATAGTAAGCCTGAAAATGAGACGGCACACTTTGTACTCGTTGAAGCGATATTTAATAGTACTGCACTTGTAAAAGTGTTACCGCCCCTTTATATATACGATGCATATGGTGAATATACAAAAGAGATTGAAACGATTTACTATGGGTAAACATCATATTTATATCGCGGAATGTAGTGATGGGACATATTACACAGGATACGCCGTTAATGTTAAATCGCGTATTAAAGTACATAATAGCGGTAAAGGTGCGAAATATACGCGTGCAAGACGACCGGTTACTTTAAAATACACGGAGAGTTTTGACACAAAAAGTGAAGCGTTAAAAAGAGAGTACGCGATTAAGCAGTTAACACGCGTACAAAAAGAAGAGTTAATGTCTGAGGTGAAACGATGAACTTATACATTGTAGGCACGCCAATCGGAAATCTAGAAGACGCAAGTTTTAGACAAATCGATACGCTTAAAAATGTCGACGTTATTTTAGCAGAAGATACGCGCATGACAATTAAATTACTGAATCATTTTGATATCACAACACCGTTAAAAAGCTATCATGATTTTAATAAAGAAACTATCACAAAAGATATTATAGAAGAAATGAAGCGTGGTACAGTGTTCGCACTTGTTAGTGATGCAGGGATGCCAGTCATATCAGATCCTGGTTATGAACTCGTTAGAAGTGTGCAAGATGAAGGTTTAAAATATACAGTCATTCCAGCGGCGAGTGCTTTCCAGCAAGCGGTTGTTTTATCTGGCATTGAGTCATTTGAATTTACTTACTTCGGATTTTTACCAAAATCGAATAAAAAACGAAAAGAAAAATTAGAAGAAATACTCATGCATGAGAAGACATCCGTCTTATATGAGTCACCGTACCGAGTGAAACAACTCATCGACGATATTTATAAGTTTGATGAAAAAAGAGTCGTTTCTATATCGAGAGAAATTACGAAAAAGTTCGAGCAAACTGTAACGGACACCTCTAAAAATATTAGAGAAAAGCTAGCGTCAGATATCCCTTTAAAGGGTGAATTTGTTATAGTAATAGAAAGACATGTTGACGATTCAGTTGAAGAATTTGATATGGATATTCATACACATGTCGATATGTTAATTGAAACAGGTTTAAAACCGAAAGCTGCTATTAAAGAAGTGGCAAAATTACGCCAATTAAAAACACAAGATGTCTATGATACGTACCATAGAATTTAATAAATGATAATAGAGGAGATTTCCATGACGAAAGAAACATTTTACATTACGACGCCAATTTACTACCCAAGTGGTAAACTCCATATTGGTAACTCATATACAACAATTGCTACAGATGTTCTTGCACGTTATAAGCGTCTACAAGGATATGATGTGCATTATTTAACAGGCACAGATGAGCATGGTCAAAAAATTGAAACGAAAGCGAAAAGTTTAGATCAGTCACCACAAGAGTACCTTGACGGTATGGTAAAAGGAATTAAAGAACTGTGGGAATTATTAGATATTACAAACGATCAGTTCATCCGTACAACAGATGAGTACCACAAAAAAGCAGTTCAAGATATTTTTGAACAACTGCTAGAGCAAGGTGATATTTACCTCGGAGAGTATGAAGGTTGGTATTCAATATCAGACGAAGAGTACTTTACTGAAACACAACTTGCTGAAGTGTATAAAGATGAGAACGGTAATGTAATTGGTGGTAAAGCACCGAGTGGTCACGAAGTAGAACGTGTAAAAGAAGAAAGTTATTTCTTTAAGATGAGTAAATACGCGGATCAGTTATTAGAACACTATGAAAAAAATCCTGA
Organism: Candidatus Nosocomiicoccus stercorigallinarum; assembly: GCA_019119225.1. Classification (GTDB taxonomy): domain Bacteria; phylum Bacillota; class Bacilli; order Staphylococcales; family Salinicoccaceae; genus Nosocomiicoccus; species Nosocomiicoccus stercorigallinarum. The sequence continues at coordinate 13,577 of DWXM01000077.1, read as the reverse complement.
GTTTATTTTACCATTATCGAGAAAACATGAAATGATTAATAACTTCATTAAACCAGGACTCGAAGACTTAGCAGTTACACGTACGTCATTTAGCTGGGGAATTCCAGTGCGTTCAAACCCAAAACACGTCATTTACGTATGGATTGACGCGCTTGCGAACTATATTACAGCACTTGGCTATAAAAGTGATGACCCGACAAACTTTGAAAAATACTGGCCGGCAAACGTTCAAATGATTGGTAAAGAAATCGTACGTTTCCATGCGATTTACTGGCCAATTATGTTACTTGCATTAGACTTACCACTACCTAAGCGCATATTTGGTCACGGATGGTTACTGATGAAAGATGGTAAAATGTCTAAATCCAAAGGAAACGTCGTGTATCCAGGTATGCTCGTTGAGCGCTTTGGATTAGATGCGGTGCGTTACTACTTAATGCGCGAAGTACCATTTGGTTCTGACGGAGTATTTACACCTGAAGCATTCGTCGACAGAGTGAACTATGATCTTGCGAATGACTTAGGTAATTTAGTCAATCGTACAGTATCGATGATTAACAAATACTTTGACGGCGAAGTGCCAGAGTATCACGGTACGCAAAATGACTTTGATACTAACTTAGAAGAAACAGTTAAAAATAGTATTAAGAAGTACGAAGATTCAATGGAAGAATTACAGTTTAACCGTGCACTTGAAGCGGTGTGGACAATTGTAAGTCGTACAAATAAATATATCGATGAAACAACACCATGGATCTTAGCGCGTGAAGAAAAAACAGAAGAGCTTGGTAACGTTATGTTCCATTTAGCTGAAAATATCCGTATTATTGGTATTTTAACGCAACCATTCTTAACAAGAGGTTCTAAAAAAATCTTTAATCAACTTGGTCTTAATGAATCGCAAACTGAATACGATTCTATTTACAACTACGGCGGTGTAAAATACGTTGAACCAGTAGCTAGTAAGGCAACACCAATTTACCCAAGACTTGAAGTCGAAAAAGAAGTTCAATTTATTAAAAATGAGATGTCAAAAACAGTTCCTGCAGCCACAGAAGAAGATGTTGAAGAGGTCGAAGAAATTACAATTGAAGATTTCGACAAAGTTCAAATTAAAGTCGCAACAATCGTAAACGCATCAGAACATCCAAAAGCTGATAAATTACTAAAAATTAAAGTGGACCTTGGAAACGAAGAGCGTCAAATCGTCTCAGGCATCCGTGAACATTATGAAGCGGATGAGATTATCGGTAAAAAAGTACTCGTTGTTACGAACTTAAAGCCAGTAAAACTTCGTGGTGAATTATCTCAAGGAATGATTCTTACAGCAGAAAAAGATGCGAGACTCACACTTGTTTCAGTACCAAACGGTATTGAAAACGGTAGTATTGTTCAATAATTAAAGGAGAAATTCGATGTTAATAGATACACACGTTCATTTAAATGCAGATCAATATGAAGGTGAAGTTGATGACGTCATTACACATGCTAAAGAAAATGGTGTAGAAAAATTTGTCGTTATCGGATTTGACCGTAAAACGATTCAGCGTACGATGGATCTAATCGAAGAATACGATGAAGTGTACGGCGTCATCGGATGGCATCCAGTCGATGCGATTGATTGTACTGATGAAGATTTAGAGTGGATTGAATCACTCGCAAGTCATGAAAAAATCGTTGCGATTGGTGAAATCGGATTAGATTATCACTGGGATAAGTCGCCAAAAGATGTGCAAGAAGCAGTATTTATTAAACAGATTGAACTCGCCAAACGTGTGAACTTACCAATTGTTATTCATAATCGTGATGCAGAAGAAGATGCGATTCGAATATTAGAAGAAAACGACGCAAAAACAGTCGGTGGTATCATGCATTCATTTCATAACGGTACAGATGAACAAATCGACCGCGTATTAGATATGGGCTTTTACGTGTCACTCGCTGGTGTTATTACGTTTAAAAATGCTAAACGCCCAAAAGAAGTAGCGCAGTATGTGCCACTGAATCGACTCGTTGTCGAGACAGATGCGCCGTACTTAACACCTCATCCATATAGAGGTAAACGTAACGAACCAAAACTCGTTCGACTTGTCGCAGAAGAACTTGCAGAACTTCGTGGGATTTCTATTGAAGAAGTTGAAAAAGCAACGACTGAAAACGCAAAAAGAATTTACAATATTTAACAGGGGCAGTGATGCCCCTGTTTCACTTAAAGGAAGAGTTATAGTGAAACCATACATAAAAGAAATCATCATCGTTGAAGGGCGTGACGACACAAGTCGTTTAAACGAAGTATTTAACTGTGAAACGATTGAAACAAATGGGTCTGCGATTAGTAATCGTACACTTGAAGAAATCGGAGTTGCGTTAAATACTCGAGGCGCAATTATTTTTACTGACCCAGATTATCCAGGTCAAAAAATCAGAAATACGATACTTGAACGATTCCCAAATATTAAAGAAGCATTTATAAGTCGTAGTAAAGCAAAAAATAAGCGAGGTAAAATCGGTGTTGAAAACGCGTCACCCGATGATTTAAAAGAAGCGCTAGAAAGAGTCGTAACGAGTTCAGTAAAAGATGAAGAGACAATCTCAAAAAGCGATATGATTGACTTAAAGTTATCTGGACAAAAAGATTCTAAAGATAGACGCTACCATCTATCCGAAAAATTAAATATCGGATATGCAAATGCCAATAGTATGAGACAAAAATTTAACCGATACTCGATTGAAAAAGCAACGATTGTAGACGCACTAAAAGATTATAAGGAAGATGTTTAATGAAAGATATCGCAACAGTTAGTCGCACAAAGGAAATTGTAAAAAAATATAATTTTAGTACGAAAAAAAGTTTAGGTCAAAACTTTTTAATCGATAAAAACATCATTCAAGAAGTATTAAGAAAAGCAGAAATTAACGACGAAATTGGTGTTATTGAGGTTGGGCCGGGAATCGGATCACTGACTGAACAACTTGCAAAAGTCGCTAAAAAAGTTGTCGCTTTTGAAATTGATGACCGTTTAATTCCAGTATTAGGTGATACGTTAAGTGCGTATAATAACATTAAAATTATCCATGAAGATGTTTTACAAGCGGACATTGAAGCGGTTATTGAAGAAGAATTTAGTGATGTTAAAGAAGTAATTGTTGTGGCGAACTTGCCTTATTACGTTACGACACCAATTCTTATGAATTTTCTTATGTACCATAAAAAAATCACACGATTTTACACGATGATGCAAAAAGAAGTTGGAGAAAGATTGAGTGCGTCTCCAAGTAGTAAGAGTTACGGTTCTTTATCGATCGCAATACAGTATTACACTGAAGCAAAAGTTATTCAGAATGTACCAAAAACAGTATTCATGCCACCACCAAATGTTGACTCAATCGTCGTTGAACTCGTAAGACACGAGCATCTACCTGTCAAAGTAGACGATGAAGAAACATTCTTTAAACTAACGCGTGGGGCATTTCTGATGAGAAGAAAAACAATCTATAACAACTATCAAAGCTTATTTGTCGATGGCAAAAAGAAAAAACAAGATATATTAGACATCTTAGAAGAAGCAGACATCGACCCAAAAAGACGTGGCGAGAGCTTATCAATTGAAGAGTACGCGCGCATTTATGGAAGCTTCAAAAATAGTAATCTTCAATTCTAACAATAAAATATCTCTATGTATAGTATAAACCTGCAACTTTTTTAAAATAAATTGACTAAATTGTGAGAAAATGGTATAATAAAGCAAGTAAAGATAAGGGTGGATGAACTATGCCAAAGACATTAAGAGATATCCGAGGAATCTTAGAAGACGAAGTAGGAAGTCCAGTATTACTTGAAGCACAAGGCGGTAGACGTACAATAATTAGGCGTAAAGGTGTGTTAAGAGAAACACATCCAGCGATATTTGTCGTCGAACTTGATCCAGAAAAACATAACTTTGAATGTGTGTCATATTCATATTCAGACATCTTGACTAAACATGTAGAAATCACAGTTTTCAATGAAGACAAGACAGAGAAACTTGTATTGATTGAAGACGAAGAAGTGGCAAACTAAATACTTAAAATTAAACTCTCCAACTGTTGTAGTTGGAGAGTTTTTAATTGTGTATTGTTAACAGCTAATATATTAAACAGCTAACAAGTAATTGACTTTTTAATACTTATTTAATACGGTTAATGCAATAAGTTTGAGTGAAATAGAAGAAGGAGAAAAACTATGAGTGAATCAAAAATTACCGTCGTCGGTAGTTTAAATATGGATCTTGTCGTCGTGACAGATCAGCATCCTGAAATTGGTGAGACGATTATAGGTAAAGATTTTACAACTACATGTGGAGGTAAAGGTGCGAACCAAGCAGTTGCTCTGAAACAACTTGGTAATGACGTGACATTTATTGGACGAGTCGGCGAAGATCTTTACGGGACTGAAATTGTTGAAAATTTTAAATCGCGTGGTATTAAACTTGCTGATGAAACACCGGCTGAAAATGTATCGACGGGAATCGCGTGTGTAACCGTAGGTCATAAAGATAACTCAATCATCATCGTTCCTGGTGCAAACGCTCATGTCACCCCTGAATTTTTAGATCTACATAAAAATGAAGTTATTCATAGTGACTACGTATTAACACAACTTGAAATACCGATCGAAACGGTCGATTATCTTGCAACGATTTGTAAAGAAAATAATATACCGTTAATTGTAAATCCAGCACCCGCTTCAGCATTAACAAATAACATACTAGAAGCATGCACATACATTACACCGAATCGTATTGAGTTAGAGCAGCTTAAAGAATACCACCGAAACATTATGGACTATCAAGAAAAAATTATCGTCACTGATGGTAAAGAAGGTTGTTTTTATCATCAAGAAGATGAAGTAGTGAGAATTCCAAGCTTTAAAGCAGAAGTCGTCGATACAACAGGCGCAGGAGACTCATTCAACGGCGCACTCGTCAGTGAACTTTCACGTGGGAAAAGCTTAGAAGAAAGTTTAAAATTTGCAAATGCAACAGGTGCTGCAAGCATTACAAAATTTGGGGCACAAAGTGGTATGCCAACGCGAGAAGAAGTATTAAAAATTTTAGAAGAAGCGGAGTATAAGAAATGATTTCAATGCTTCTATAATTATTAGCATGTGTTGTTTTAAAGGGGATTACTAATGGAAAAGATTATTTTAGATGTAGATACTGGAATTGATGATGCGCTCGCAATTTTATATGCGATTGAAAGTAAAAGACTAGATATTTTAGGAATTACGACGGTGAACGGTAATGTACCACTCGATTTTGTTACTAAAAATACGCTAAAAATTCTTCAACTCGCAGATCGCCGAGATATTAAAGTATATCCAGGTGCTAAAGAGCCTTACTTACGTGAAGCAGAACATGAGTATCACGTTCACGGGACGGATGGTATCGGTAATGCACTTGATGACATGGAAGTGACGATGAAGTTAGAAACCTCGTTCGCACCAGATTTTATTATTGAAAGCGTAAAGAAATATCCAGGTAAAGTGACACTCGTTATGGTTGGTCCACTGACAAACTTAGCATTTGCGCTAAAGAAAGCACCTGAAATTAAAGATAAAATTAAACGACTTGTTTTAATGGGTGGCATTGTTAGTAAAGCAGGTTATGGAAATAAACTGCCGACATCAGAGTTTAATATATTCGCAGACGCTGAAGCGGCGAAAGTCGTTTTTCATAAAGGACTCGACATTACAATGGTCAGCCTAGACGTGACACATCAAACTAAGCTTGATATGAGTCACATCAATCAGTTAAAAGGGACGAAGTATTTTGATTACGTCAAAAATTCAACAGAAGTATATAGATTGTACGGCGAAAAACTTTATGGTAAAAATGAATGTTCACTGCATGATCCACTTACAATTGGATACGTATTAGACGAGACATTTTTAGAAACAGTGCCGGTGTATGTTGATGTCGAAACACAAAGCCCACTAAGTTACGGTCAAACCATTGCAGACTTTAGGGGACAACTGGGTAAATCACCGAATATGAAAGTGTGTGTGGGAGTCGACGCAAACCGATTTGTCGATGATTTCATTAATACATTAAAAAGATAAAAAACGAGTCCTATATTGAAATAGGGCTCGTTTATTAATTATCTTTAAATGCTTCGTTATTAATATCAGTAATAAACATATGTCCTGGTTTATGGCTGATCATAATGGGTGGCTTCACTTGTAAAATAGCATTTTGTGGAGTGACCCCACATCCCCAAAATACAGGTACTTCACCTTCGGCTACTTCAATAGCCTCTCCGTAATCAGGTGTATTAATATCAGTAATGCCAATTGTGCTTGGATCCCCGATATGTACTGGTCCGCCGTGCATATCTTTAAACTGTGACGTAATTTCAACAGCCTGGTCGACGAATTCTTTTTTGATTGGGCGCATTGACACGACCATATTTCCGTGAAATACTCCTGCGCGTTCAGTGGGGATATTTGTCTTAAACATCGCAACATTTTTATTTTCTTCAATATGCTTAAGCGGTATATTTGCTTTTATAAGCGCGTCTTCAAACGTAAAACTACAGCCTATTAAAAATGATACAAAATCATCTTGCCAAACTTCTGTTACATCCTCGACTGTATCAACGAGTTCACCATTTTCGTAAATGTTATAAAACGGAATATCTGTACGAATGTCAGAATCTTTTGCATATCGACTATTAAATTTACCATTCTCTAAAACTTCGATAATTGGAATGGGTGTTTTATTTCGCATCGCGTATAGTAAAAAATCAAATGCATACGCTTTAGGCAAGACAACGAGATTGGCTTGTACATTATCATTTGCAAGTCCAGAAGTAGTTTTCTTATGTCGGCCATTTCGAATCCGTTCGCGAATTTTATAAGCATCCATAATATCTCTCCTCGGTCCAATTGTTACTTATAGTTTACATGAGTTTTGTTATAGTGGTAGTTTTTTGAAGTTAAAGGGGGCGGACGAAGGATTTTTATCTTCTAAAGGGTAATAAAATACATTCGCGAAATTATATTTAACAAAAAATTGGTGATTCTGTTAAATATCCGGATATATTTAACATATTTTGCTTGAGTCGATTGATTTTTGTTAAATATAATTTTTTATCTAACAAAAATGGTTCGAAATTCTGAGTTTTTGTTAAATAACTTGATATATTTAACAAATTTTAGTGTGCCAGGAACGAATTTGTAAATAAGAGCAACGAAACACGAATTCCACGCGCACATAGTTGTTCTTTATCTTCAAAAAAGCAATGATTTACGCGAATAAATTCAATTCAACCCTCAAACTCTAATCAACCTCCAAAAGTTTAGGGTTTACTAAAAAATAAATATAAGGTATCCTAAAAATAATACAAAGATAAGGTGATATAAAATGCTAAAGGTAGAAGATTTAAATGTCGTATACGATAAACATATCCATGCGATACGTGATGCGTCATTTGAACTAGAAACAGGTAATATATATGGCATTATCGGCTCGAACGGTGCTGGTAAGTCTTCTCTAATTAAAGGAATGCTAAATCTTGTACCAAGTTCAGGTCAAGTGACTTTTAATGGTGAACGTTTGAAAAAACATGCAAAGCGTACATCATACGTACCACAGCGTGCGGATATAGACATGACTTTTCCAATGACTGTATTTGATTGTGTATTGATGGGTACGTATCCAAATCTCGGGCTTATTAAGCGTCCAGGAAAAAAGGAAAAGGAACGTACGTTAGAAAGTCTTAAAAAGGTTGGTATGGAAGATTTTAAAAACCGTCAAATCGGTGAATTATCTGGTGGTCAGTTTCAGCGTATATTAATGGCTAGAACGCTCGCACAACATAGTGACCTTGTGTTTTTAGATGAACCATTTGTTGGAATTGATGTTAAAAGTGAGAAAGTCATCGTCAACGTCTTAAAAGAAATGGCAAGAGACGGCATTACGATATTAATTGTGCATCATGATTTAAGTAAAGTGCACGACTATTTTGATGGCCTCATATTAGTTGACCACGGTGTACTAGATTATGGGTCAGTCGACAAAGTATTTACTGAGAAAAACTTAAAAGAAGCATACGGTGATAACATCATTGTGAAAGCAGGTGAGGCGTAATGGTCATGAATATCTTTCAGGATATTTTTGCTTATGAGTTCTTTCAAAAAGCATTACTCACGGGATTAGTTGTAGGAATCGTATGTGGTGTGATTGGGAGCTTTATCGTATTACGTGGACTTGCGTTAATGGGAGACGCAATCTCTCATGCGGTGTTACCAGGTGTTGCGATTTCGTTTATGCTCGGCATTAACTTTTTTATTGGTGCTGTTGTTGTCGGTTTACTTGCAGCAATTGGCATTGGGTTTATTAATCAAAACAGTAATATTAAAAATGACTCAGCCATTGGGATTGTGTTCTCCACATTTTTCGCAATTGGGGTACTTCTTATTGCTAAGGCGAATACGGCTATGGATTTAACAGAAATACTGTTTGGTAACGTATTAACAGTTCGAGATGTCGATAGAACATTAACGCTTATCGTTGCTGCAGTTGTAATATTTGTTGTCGTGTTATTCTATAAAGAATTTTTAATGACAACATTTGATCCAACGATGGCAGAAGCAAGCGGTATGCCGGTAAAAACTATTCACTACGGCTTAATGGTCTTACTCACACTCGTTACAGTTGTATCACTACAAACTGTCGGGGTTGTATTAGTTGTGAGCCTTTTAATTACACCAGCAGCGACTGCTTACTTACTGACAAAACGAATGTCTACGATGGTTGTTTTATCATCGGTTCTTGGAGGAACTTCTGCAATTATTGGGCTCATCCTTAGTTTTAACTTCAACTTATCAAGTGGTCCAACGATTGTGCTCGTTGCAACAGCATTTTTCTTACTCGCATTTATATTTGCACCTAAGAAAGGAGTATTATGGCAGTGGATTTAATTAAAAAAACTTTCAGTATTTTAGCCGTATTACTCGTTCTAACAGGGTGTTCGACAAAAGGTACTGAAGAAGATAAAGATACCGAAGATTTGGTGAAAATTACGTCGACATTTTCAATTATGACAGATATAGTTGAAGCCATTGGAGGAGAGTATGTAGAAGTATACAATTTAGTACCACTTGGTACGGACCCACATGACTACGATCCAAAACCAGAAGATATTCAGTTTCTAACAGAAAGTGATGCACTATTTTATAATGGCCTAAACTTAGAAGGTGGTAACGGGGGTTGGTTAGACAAAATCGTTTCATCAGTCGATTATGATGAGAGTAAAATGTATCGTGCAACGGACGACATTGAACCGATGTATTTAGCAGAAGGGACTGCTGATGAAGAAATTAACCCACACTCATTTATCGATCCTAATGTCGGCATTAAAATGGCTGAAGCTGTTGAAGAAGCGTTAATTGAACTTGATAGCGAGAATAGTGAATATTATAAAGAACGTGCAAAAGAATATATTAAAGAGCTAAAGGATATTGAAACAGATTATCGACAAACTTTTGAAAACATCCCAGATGACCGTAGAATTTTATTTGCAAGTGAGTTTGCTTTTCAATATTTAACAGAACAATACGATATACAAGAAGGCTATATTTGGTCAATTGATACAGAAGCTAGCGGTTCTCCGCAGCAGATTAAAGAAGCAACAGAATTTGTTAAAAAATATCATCCACCTGTATTATTCGTAGAATCAAATGTTGATAGACGTCCAATGGAAACTATATCAAAAGAGTCTAGCGTACCGATTTATGAACAACCACTTTACAGTGACGAAATCGGTAACGCTGATAGTGAAGCAAGCACGTATTTAGAGTACTTAAGATATAATTTAAACGTATTATCTGACGGTATGAATCAATAAAACTTTTTAGTATGACATAACTAAAATATTATAAATTTAGACGGATGAGTATTTTCTAATCCGTCTTTTTTTAATGAATAAAAAAGTTTTCTCTTTAGATAATATAGAAAAATTAGTATCATTATAAGTAATTTACTAATCAGTAAGGGACGGATGATATGCATATAGAAACAGCACCAGCGAAGATTAATTTAACGCTAGATGTACTCTATAAGCGCGACGATGGATATCATGAAGTCGAAATGGTGATGACGACAATTGATTTAAATGATTATCTAACATTTGAAAAACGACAAGATAATCGAATTGTTTTATCTTCAAATTATGGATTTTTACCACTCGGTAAGAAGAATCTCGTTTACCAGGCTGCTTTAATTATGCAAGAGTACGGAGCAGGTGGTGTAAATATCCATATCGACAAAAATATTCCAGTGTCTGCTGGACTTGGTGGTGGAAGTTCAGATGCCGCAGCAACTTTTAGAGGTATGAACACATTGTTTAATTTAAATATAGGTATAGATGAGCTCGCACGTCGTAGTGCTGAAATCGGATCAGATATACCTTTTTGCGTGTATGGAGGTACAAGAATCGCTACGGGACGTGGTGAAGTGACACAGCCGCTTAAAAAGCCAGTGAATGCATGGGTTGTACTCGCAAAACCAGAGCTTAGTGTCTCAACAAAGCAAATATACCAAGCAGTTCGTAAAGAGAAGTCAAATCGTGGTACGAAAAAAATGGTTGAAGCTTTAAATAACGGTGCATATGAAGACGTCATAGCAGCACTATCAAATGATTTACAAAATATTACGAGACGTCGCTATAAAAAAGTAGACAGTTTACTCGAATGTTTTAAGCAAAGTAAAGCAGATGGTGTACTAATGAGTGGAAGTGGACCGACAGTGTACGGCATTTGTAAGAAAGAACATCAAGCAACGCAGTTATTTAACGCAATTAAAGGGATTTGTGACGAAGTATACAAAGTACGTTTAATCGGGTAAATCAACTACAAAAAGCTAAATGGAGAGAAACAAATGAAGTATAAACGCAGTGAACGGCTCGTGTTCATTACAGAGTATTTAACAAGACGCCCAAATGCACGTGTTCCTTTATCTACTTTTGTAGATAAATTTACACAAGCGAAGTCTTCGATTAGTGAAGACCTTCGAATTTTAAAAGAAGTATTTGAAAATGAGAACATCGGTAAAATTATAACCACCCACGGTGCAAATGGTGGAGTGACTTTTATACCAAAAATCGATTATCATACGGCGGTGGAAATTGTTAGAGAGTTTGAAGAAGAAATCTCTCAGTCGAATCGCTTATTACCAGGCGGATACTTATACTTATCAGATATTGTCGGGAATGCGTCACTCATGGCAAAGTTAGCAGATCTTGTTGTGACGCTATATGGAGATAAGCCAATCGATGCTGTTGTAACAATCGCTACAAAAGGAATTCCGATGGCACATGCTGTGGCGGCAAAATTAAACGTACCGGTCGCTGTAATTCGTAAAGATAATAAAATTACTGAAGGGTCGACAGTCTCTGTGAACTACGTATCTGGGTCGACTCGAAAAATTGAAACAATGATCCTCGCAAAGCGCACGTTAAAACAAGGGAGTCGTGTTTTAGTTATCGATGACTTTTTACGTGCAGGTGGTTCGATTAATGGGGTCATTAGTTTAATGGAAGAATTTGAAGCGACAGTCGTCGGGGTAACAGTACTCGCTGAATCTAAAGATAATAGTGGTAAGCGCCGCTATAAAGAATATACGTCAATCGTTAAAGTGTCAGAAATCGATGAGTTTAACGAAACGTTTACTGTAGAACCCGGGAATTGTTTAGATAACTTTAAAAATGGATAGATGACAACTAGAAAGGAATGTGTTTACTATGAATACAGAAATGATTAATACGAAAAACGCACCAGAAGCACTTGGGCCGTATAGTCATGCAATGAAAGTTGGAGACTTACTTTATACGTCAGGACAAATTCCATTAAATTTAAAAGGCGAAATCGTTTCTGATGACGTAAAAGCACAAACAACACAAGTGTTAGATAATCTCGGTGCAATTCTTAAAGAGGTAGGATTAGATTTTGATAACGTTGTGAAGACGTTAATCTTTATTTCAGATATGAATCACTTCGAAGAAATTAATGAAGTTTACAGCGAGTACTTTACGGGTAAACTACCAGCGAGATCATGTGTTGAAGTGAGTAGATTACCAAAAGATGTAAAAGTTGAAATAGAACTCATCGCTTCTTTTAAATAATAGAAACACATGTCCGAATTACTTACTACAGGAGGACTCACAAATTATGAAAATCACAGATGTAAGATTACGAAAAGTTAACAATCCGGATACGAGAATGAAAGCATTAGCATCGATTACTTTTGACGATTCGTTTGTCGTGCATGATTTAAGAGTAATCGACGGAAATAATGGCATGTTCGTTGCGATGCCAAGTAAACGTACAGCAGATGGTGAGTTTAGAGATATCGCTCATCCAATTAACTCAGACATGAGACAACATGTCCAAGAAGAAGTAATGCGTGTCTATGAAGAAACTGAAGATCCAGTAGAACCTGCTGAAGAAGAAGTAAATGAAGACGAAGAAGTAGAAGAGTAATCATTAAGGCTAGGGTAAAACCCCTAGCTTTTTTTATATTTTTAAATTTCCCGAGAAATATTGTAAAATAGTACAAGAAGTAAACAATTTTGGAGGCATATTATATTATGCAAAGGCAAGCAGTTATTTTAACAGATGTCGATACATCATTAATGAAATCAAACACACATACAGCGCTACATAAATTATGTGGCACAACGATATTACAACATATTATTAATCAGTTAAAACTTTCAGGCATCTCTGATATTTACCTAACGTCAAAAGAGAGATTAGATGAGACGTTTGAGTCGTATCCAGTGCTTACGGATGCGACTCAATTAGAAAAACAAGATACAGTATTTGTCGACAGTCGTTCGCCACTTATTTTTAGTGAGATGTATCAAAGTTTATATGAAGAAGATATGGACAACATTTACGTGGTAGATGGTCAAGTGTTAATCGTTTCTCATAAAGAAGTGTCTAACCTTAAGATAGATACGATTGACAATATGGCAAAACAAATTGGTGCAGTAGAAGCTGATTTCGGAGTATTTACTGTTGAAACGAGAAAAGAACTTGCAAATGCCCGTTACTTATACCAAACAGTAATTTTAGACAAGTTAATGGATAATGGCGTGACAATTATTAACCCAGAACAGACGTATATTGACAGCACAGTAGAAATTGGAATGGACACTGTCATTTATCCAGGTGCTGTTATTGAAGGAGAAACAGTTATCGGAGAAAACTGTGAGATTCGAGGTGACAGCGAATTAACGAATGCTAGAGTTGGAAATAACGTACAAATTAGGCATTCAGTCATTACAGATTCAGAAGTTGGAGACGGGACTTCAATTGGTCCATTTGCACAAATTCGACCAGGCACTAAGCTCGGAGAATCAGTAAAAATCGGAAACTTCGTTGAAACGAAAAAATCTTTCGTGGATGATGGTGCAAAAGTGTCTCATTTAAGTTATATTGGAGATGCAGAGGTCGGAAAGCGTACAAACATTGGTTGTGGATCTATTACAGTAAACTACGATGGTGTGAATAAGTATAAAACAATTATTAAAGA
>DWXM01000076.1 GCA_019119225.1 Candidatus Nosocomiicoccus stercorigallinarum | reverse complement strand
GATTCAAAGCTTGTCACAAGATTTGTCTTTTCTGTATGTATATTTTGTATAACACTCGTGATACGCTCATCTTTTACAAGCTCATTAACGAGCGGTTTAAACGAGTATTCTTTACCATTTGTAACAAATATTACTTGAATTTCACTATCGTCATGATTTGAACGAATAATTAAATGTCTTAAAAACCCTCTATGCAGGTCTTCGTTATAAATAGAAATGTTATGTTTAACAATAAGTTTTCTTAGTACTTTAATAATCTCGTTATGACTGTGTTTTTGAATCATACAGTGGTCGATATCTACGACGTCTTTACCATTTTTATGGAATTGTCCAATCACGACATTACCACTCTGTTCTCTGACTGCGAACACTGTTTTATTTCTATAATAGTAAAGATCATCAAGTTCAACTGTATCACTTACTTTTATATCTTTAATATGACGACGTAACGTATTAAATACTGCTTCTCTTTTAAAATCACGCTCTTCTAAATCATTCATGTGCTGGACGTGACAACCACCGCACTCGTTTATATACGGACAGGGCGGTACTGTGCGGTTTTTACTTTTTGTTAAGACATTAGTCACTTTACCTTGATTAAATTTTTTACCAGTACGTGTTAATGTATACTCAACTGTTTCATCTTTTAAAGCACCACGAATAAACGCAAGATGATGATCCTTTACGACTCCTCTTCCATCATGCGTATAACCGGTCACTATTCCGTTATATATTTTGTCCATATTATCTCCTTATTTCTCTTTAAAAAATATAGAAAGTTATCTATAATGTTATTATTATGACTTAAGGAGGGTATTATGTGAGAGCAAGTAAACTTATGCTTTGGGTGTTATTTGCCTACTGTCTTGTTACATCGTTTGAACTTGGTCTTCCAGCGATTATTATGACTGGAGTTTCATTTTTTATTGCTTTAAATTTTACCCTCGTCCGAAATACTCATATTGAAAAGTTTAATGAAACACATGCAACCTCTTTTGAAGAGGAAATTCAAACAATTAAAGAAGATGAAAAGTCAAAAGAATAACTCTGTTAGTTATTCTTTTTTTAATCTCACTTTAATGGCTTGTTTTAAATTAATAAAGTGTGCGGGTAATACTCCACCAAATTCACCATCTAAATTTAATTGAACCTCTTCAAAGCTCGTGACATATAATTCTTTTGTTTTAAAGTATTTTACTTTTTCATGTTTTAAATGTTCCCCACGCATTGCAAGTGTTAAAACGTGTGCGAATTCTGCTAAATTTACTTCTTCTAGTATCAATACTGAAAAATACCCATCATCTAATTTAGCATCTGGCACGAGTTTTTCAAACCCTCCAATTGAATTTGTAAGTCCAATTAAAAAGATCATCACTTTACCAGTATAAATACCTTCATCATGTTCAATGCGAATAGGTATAGAAGTAATTTGAGGAATTAATTCTATTCCCTTTACGTAATAAGCAAGCGATCCAATTACTGCTTTTAAACGACTCGGTGCTTCGTATGATACTTCTGTAATTTTTCCGCCGCCACCGATATTCATAAAATATTTACCGTTCATTTGTCCTAAATCAATTGGCGTCGCTTCTCCTTTAATAATAAATTCAAGTGCACCAAAAATATCGTTTGGGATGCCTAGAGCATTCGTAAAGTCATTCACAGTTCCCATTGGGATAATTCCAAGTTCTGGTGGATGATCAAATTGAATTAATCCATTAATGACCTCGTTTACCGTACCATCTCCACCAACCGCAATGACTAAATCAAAATTTAATTCACATGCAATTTTCGCAGCACGCGTCGCATCACCCGAACTTGCTGTACGATGTGCACTCGCTATAAAGTTCGCGCGCTCTAAACGGTCTAGTACCTCTGAAAGATTTTCTTCAAACACTTCTCTACCCGCAGTCGGATTGTAAATAATACGCGCTGTCTTCATACATTTACACCTACTAACTGCTGTAATTTTAACTTCTCACGTTCATTTTCATTTATAAAATAATAGTTAATAATATAATCTTTAAAATTATTTGTCATGATAACTACATCATTAGTTTTATTGTTTAAACGAAATCCTTCTGCAATAAGTATTTCAATATAATCTCTGATATCTTCATTCTTTTTTATGACACATAAAATATTAATTGTGTCATCGTTCATAATTTCAGATTGAATATAGTGCACTTCTAATGCAATCATGCGTACCATTTCAAGTATAGAAAGTGCTGCTTCAGTATATATGTGTTTTATTGTTTTATTTATCATTAAAATCAATCCTATCTCGTAATGTTAATGAATTATATGCGAGAAAATGATATTATTTATTTTAGATTAGTATATCATATAGGCTATACATATATTTATAATAACGGAGCGATACAATGAAAAAAATAATAGTTGGAGTACTATCACTTGTATTTTTAAGTTTACTCTACTTTAATTTTATTTACGAAGGTAAAAGTAGTATTCAAAACAATGAAGTTGTAGAAGATAATGAGGAAACGACAAACACTTCTGAATCATCGACTTCTTCTGAAACTAAAGAAGATAATGAGGAACAAAAAGAAAAAACTTCTGAGCCTTTAGTATTTAATGAAGATGTGATTCAAGAGAAATACGATGAGAACTATAAAAATAACGAACCACTCATTATAGACGTTGTTTTACCGACGTATTATAGTGATTCGTTTATAAATGAGTTAGAAAAGACTTTTAACTCAAATTCTATTCAGTTTAACCGTATTGATATCGATGTAAACTCGATGGAATTAAGTCAACTAGACGTTCATGAAAACTCGGACATCGTTATTTTAAGTGCATTACAAATACAAGATTATAATAACGAGGTATTGCCAGATCACGACTTACAAAATGTATTAGATATGTACATGTCACTACTTGAGGATGAAAAAATTGCTGTCGTTTTAAGCGAAGTAAATGTCTATGATCACATCAACTTAGAAAACACTATTTATGACGACCAAACATATATGACTGACTACGATTACTTTTACGTTGATAATAGTGATGTATATTTAGATGATATGTATGACAATGAAAATAATACGTTAACGAAAGAAGCTGAAACAGAAGTCTCGAAAAACATTCAACAATTCTTCATACAATAAGAAAAGACTTTGCACGATGTGCAAAGTCTTTTTTAATAGTTATCTCTTATTAATTTCTTCTAAAAGAATCTTGTTAACCATTTGTGGGTTCGCTTGTCCGCGTGATTTCTTCATAATTTGTCCAACTAAGAAACCAATCGCACGGTCTTTACCATCTTTAAAGTCAGCAATTGATTGTGGATTTTCATTAAGCACTTCTTCAACCATTTCACCAAGTACTTTTGGATCAGAAATTTGTTCCATACCAAGTTTTTTAGCTGTTGCTTTTGCTTCTCCACCGTTTTTAATAAGTTCAGTGAATAGCTTTTTCGCTTGCTTACTTGAAATCGTGCCGTCTTCAATAAGTCCGATCATTTCAGCTAAGTTTTTCGATGTGATTTCTGTGTCGTGAAGTTCAACTTGTTGTTTATTTAAGTACTCATTCACACTTGTCATAATCCAGTTTGATGCAAGTTTAGGATCTGCTTGATGTGTTTCAACCATCTCGTTAAAGAAGTCTGAATGTTCTTTTGTGAGCGTTAAAATATCCGCGTCGTATTCTGGTAAACCGTAAGTTTCAATATAACGCGTTTTTAACTCGTCTGGAAGTACCGGAATACTCTCACGTACAGATTCTCTCCACTCGTCACTAATTCTCACTGGTCCAAGATCTGGATCTTTAAAGTAACGATAGTCGTCTGCCGTTTCTTTAACACGCATTAAAATTGTTTCACCAGATTTTTCATCGAAACGTCTCGTTTCTTGCTCAATTTCTCCACCTGACATTAGGACTTGTTGTTGACGTTTTTCTTCGAATTCTAATCCTTTACGTACGTGGTTAAATGAGTTTAAGTTTTTTAACTCTGTTTTTGTACCGAATTCATCTTGACCGTATGGACGAATTGAAATGTTCGCGTCTGCACGTAATGATCCTTCTTCCATTTTAACGTCAGATACACCTGTATATTGGATGATTGATTTGAGTTTCTCTAAATATTTGTATGCTTCTTCAGGTGTACGGATATCTGGTTCAGAAACAATCTCTACAAGTGCTGAACCATGACGGTTTAAATCTACGAGTGAGTGATCGTCTTTATGGACTGATTTACCCGCATCTGCTTCTAAGTGAAGACGTGTAATTCCGATTTTTTTCTTTTTACCATCGACTTCAATTTCGATGTGTCCATGTTCACCGATTGGTTCTTTATCTTGTGTGATTTGGTAAGCACTCGGGTTATCTGGGTAGAAATAATGTTTTCTGTCAAAACGAGTGACTGATGGGATTTCCATGTTTAAAGCAAGTGCTGCTTTCATTGCGTACTCGATTGCTGTTTTATTAACAACTGGTAACGCACCGGGATGTGCGAGTTCCATAACAGAAAGATTCGTGTTCGGTTCTGCACCAAAGTGTGAAGGTGCACCTGAGAATACTTTTGATTTTGTATTTAACTCGACGTGAACTTCGAGTCCGATTACTGTTTCAAAATGCATTTATTTAACCTCCAATGTGAGATTTTTTAATTCATCGTGAAGATTAAATTGTTGTTCGAATTTATATGCTGCATTGTAAATCTTGCCTTCTTCAAAGTGATTTCCAATGAGTTGTAATCCGATTGGACGATTATCTTCAGTTAAACCACATGGCAGTGAAAGTGCTGGTAATCCTGCTAAGTTCGCTGGGATTGTTAAGACGTCTGTCATCCACACATTGTCATCTGGTTTTTCAAATTCATGCGCTGGTGCTGCCGTTGTAGGACCTAAAACGAGATCATATTTAGAGAATATGTCCGCAAATTGTTCCATGATTAAGCGACGTACTTTTTGTGCTTGCTCGAAATACTCTTCAAAGTGACCCGCTTGTAACATGTAAGTTCCTAAAATAATACGGCGTTTCACTTCTTCACCGAAACCTTCGCCACGTGTTTTTTTATATAAATCTTCTAGATTCTCTGCTTCTGCACGGTATCCAAAACGAATTCCGTCAAAACGTGCTAAGTTAGAGAATGCTTCACTTGAACTTACGATTTCATAAATTGAAATTACTTTATCTAAATGATCGATACTTACTTCTTCAACTTCAGCACCGAGTGATTTAAACGTTTCAACTGCTTTTTCAACACTTTCACGTACTTCAGCGTTAACATCATCAGTCATAAACTCTTTTACAACTGCGATTTTTAATCCTTTAATATCTTTGTCAATATTATCGAGTACGTTTACTTCTTCATCTGCTGACGTACCGTCAAACTCATCAACACCGCTTAATACGTCGAGTAAAATCGCATTGTCTTTAACAGTTCTTGTAATTGGTCCAATCGCATCGAATGATGAACCAAACGCAATTCCACCAAAGCGTGATACTCTACCATATGTTGGTTTCATACCGACGACACCGTTAAAACTTGCTGGTTGACGAATTGAACCTCCAGTGTCTGTACCAAGGGCTGCTGGAACAAATCCTGCTGCAACAGCGGCAGCTGATCCACCAGAAGATCCACCTGGAACGAGATTTGTATTCCAAGCGTTCGTTGTTTTCTTAAAGTAAGACGTCTCAGTTGTAGCTCCCATTGCAAACTCGTCTAAGTTTAACTTACCAAGGCTTACTGAGTTTTCACTTTGTAATTTTTTAACAACCGTCGCATCGTAAATTGGGTTAAAGTTTTCTAGCATTTTAGATGCTGCTGTAGTCGTGATACATTTAGTTAAAATATTGTCTTTAATACCGACAGGTACCCCGAATAATTTACCAGTCATCTCATTTTTTTCTTGAAGTTCGTCTAATTTAGTCGCAGCTTCAAGTGCTTCTTCTTTAGTTAGACGAATGAACGATTTAATATCGTTATCATGTGCGTCAATTCTCTCATATAATCCTTCAACGACTTCTGAAGGTTTAAGTTCTTTATTGTCGATTTTAGAAACGATTTCTTCAACCGTTAAGTTATGAATATTAGTCACAATGACCCTCCTAGGAAATCATTTTCGGTACTTTAAATTGACCTTCTTCTGTTGATTCTGAATTTAATAGCGCTTCTTCTAATGGTACTTGGTTGTCCGGAACATCTTCACGTACAACGTCGTAAATTTCTAATGGATGCGTTGCAGGTTCAACATCTGCTAAATCCATATTCTTTAAATCTTCTGCACGTGTAATAATATCGCTAATCGATTCAGCATATCGACTGACTTCTTCGTCTTTAAGTTCGATTTTAGCGACATCCGCCATACTCAGAATATCCTCTTTAGTTACTTCAGCCATGATTATCCTCCTTTATGAAACACTTTATAATTTTATCAAAAAATTTATATTTATTCTAATATTTATTATTCCATAATGTAGAGCTGAACGTCATCTTCACCATTTGACGTAATCGTTGCGTACACTTTTGATTTGTCTTGAATCTTTGCAGTGACCTTTGTATTACCAAAATGCTTTTCAACAAGTTCATGAACAAATTGACTGATACCAATCATTTCACCACGTGATTCATATTCAAATGGAATTTCTATCGATAGTTCTTCAAGTTTACCGTCACGCATGACACCTCTACCGACACTTGTTGTAAATGATTTAAAATAGCCTTCTAATTCTCTATTAAACGCACGATATTCATTGTTGATTTCTTCAGGTACCGCTTTGTCATTTGATGGAAGTAAGACATTTTTTTCATCAATAGTTTCAAATTTATCTATTTTTTCTTCTCCTGGATCAACGACCGCATAGGATACGAAATTCCCTGGAATAATGTCTGTACCTTTAGATTGTATAAAGACCGCAAACATTACTTTTTTATCAGCGTAATCACTATTTGCACGTAAACGTTCTAACATTTCACGTGCCATTTCTTCACCTTGTTTTTTCACTTCTTCTAAATCAAGTTCCTCTTCATATGTCGTACCGTATTGCTCTTTTTGATATAAGTACTCACTATTCATCGCAAGGCCAAATGTAATTCCTTCAAATGACTGATTACCCTCTTCATCAACTTTTAGATAATCTTGTTCTAAAATATGGGACAGATAAATTGGTGCATTTTTTGCAAGATTTTCAGGATCATTTTCTCCATTACTCGACGGATTTAATCCGAGGTTACTAAATGCACCTGTCTTTTTTAATTCATCTTCATCCATCTCTTCAATTTGTTCTTCAGAGTATTGGCGCTTTAAGTATTCGCGAGTCATTTCTTCGGACATAATTTGTCCCTCACGAAAGACATACTCATCTGTACTAAAGACTCCTTTAGATAGTTCGAATAAGCCTTTCTCGAAAGCTTCCATATTATAAGTTGAAACCATATTAGAACTCGTCAATCCTCGTGCAGGTGAAAGTTCATAAGGTAAAACAGATTGATAATATTCTTCAGACGTACTCTTTGTGACACTGTCTTGAACATCTTCTCTTGGAACTGTCTGTATATTCTCGTTTTGCTCATTATTTTCTGCCGCGTTTTCAACGTCTACAGAGCTATTTGAGCAAGCTGCTAAAATAATTGTTCCGAGAGTCATCGTTGTGACTAGTTTTTTCATCTGTTAACCTCCTAATCTCTCGAGTAAATCTTGTTCAGACCACACCGTAATCTCTAACTCTCTCGCACGGTCAAGTTTAGATCCAGCGTCACTTCCTGCAACGACGACATCCGTGTTATTTGAAACACTACTTGTCACTTTACCACCGTTTAACTCGATTTTTTCTTTCGCTTCGTTACGTGTCATTTCTACTAATTTACCAGTTAATACAAACGTCATACCATCAAACTGATTACTTTCGTTTTCTTCAACTTCTTCAGTCATATTGACGTTTTCTGCTTTTAGCTTTTCAATTAAGTGTTTAAAGTCATCGTTAGATGTATATGTCACGATAGAATCTGCGATAACTTCTCCAATTTCAGGAATTTCAATCAATTCATCTTTCGTCTTCTCCATAATGTTATCCATCGTTAAATATTCTTCTGCGATGAGACGTGATGCTTTTTGGCCAAGGAATCGTATACCAAGACCAAATAATAACTTTTGGAGCGGCTGAGATTTAGAATTTTCAATCGCATTTAATAAGTTCGTGGATTTTTTATCACCGACACGCTCTAGTTTAACGAGTTCTTCTTTTTCTAACGTATATAAGTCTGCCACGTCTTTAATAAGTTCAGCATCATATAACTGATGAACAAACTTCTCACCAAGGCCGTCGATATTCATTGCTCCGCGTGATGCGAAGTGAATAATATCTTCAACAATTTGTGCTGGACATGTCGGGTTAATACAGCGAATCGCAACCTCTTCATCTAACTTCACCGCTTCATGGCCACACGACGGACAAGTCGTCGGTGCTTCATAAACTTCTTGATCAGAGCGTTCTTCATATACGACCCTCACGACTTCAGGGATAATATCTCCCGCCTTGTGGATGATGACTGTGTCGTTAATACGAATGTCTTTTTCTTCAATTAGTTCATGATTATGTAGAGACGCACGTGATACTGTTGTCCCTGCTACTCTTACTGGTTCTAAAATCGCAGTTGGTGTAATAACACCTGTACGACCGACAGTAAGTTCAATATCTAATATTTTAGTTTTTGCTTCTTCAGCTGGAAATTTATACGCAGTCGCCCACTTTGGTGATCGTACTGTATAACCAATTTCCTCTTGTAACTTCAAGTCATTTACTTTAATTACGATACCGTCTATTTCATATGGTAAGTCATTTCTATGTTCAACCCAGTAATTGACGTATTCAATAACACCATCGATATCTTTTTTTACTGCGCGCTCTTGATTCGTTTTAAATCCTAACTCATCTAATTTATCGAGTGCTGCACTTTGTGAGTTCACATTTAAAATTTCAGGGCGTGTTGTACCATATAAAAATATTGATAAATGTCTTTTACTCGTGAGGCTTGTATCTAATTGTCGTAAACTACCAGCCGCTGCGTTTCTAGGGTTTTGGAACACTTGTTGGTTGTTCTCTTCACGCGCTTTATTTAGTTTTTCAAACGCATCTTTAGGCATATATGCCTCTCCACGTACTTCAAACTGTTCAGTTAAATTTGTCGTTAGTGGGATTGCATGAATTGTTTTTAAATTCGCAGTTATATTTTCTCCTACTGTTCCGTCACCACGTGTTGCACCTTGGATAAGTTTTCCGTCATTATATAAAAGTGATACTGCAAGGCCATCGATTTTTAACTCGCACATATATTCTACTTTACCGACCGCTTTTTCGATACGGTCGTTAAATGCGCGTAAATCTTCTTCGTTAAATGCATTAGATAAAGACAACATCGATGTCTCATGAGACACTTTTTCAAACTTATCTAGTACGACGCCACCTACTCTAGTTGTCGGAGACGTATCACTTTTTAATTCTGGATGTTTTTCTTCTAATTCTAATAACTCGTGGAATAATTGATCATACTCGTGGTCAGATATTGAAGGATTATCTAACACGTGATACTCATAATTATATTTTGTGAGAAGTGTTTCTAACTCCCTCATTCTTTTTTCCATATACAATCAGTCCTTCTTCTCAATTGGTGCAAATTTCGCAAGTAAACGCTTTGGTCCAGCTTTAGAGAATACGATATCTAACTCTTCACTATCCCCAGAACCGTTAATGGCCGTTATCATACCGTCACCAAACGTTTGGTGAGTCACTTTATCACCAATATTAAACGATACACCTGAGTTATTTGTAAATACTTGGCTTTTTGCACGAGGTTTACGTTTTTTAGTTGCGCCGTTATAAACAGAAATTAAGTCTTCACCTTCAATTAAATCCGCAGGAATTTCTGACCAGAACTGGCTTTCCATCGCACTATTTGTTTTACCAAAAATTGTACGTGTCGTCGCACGTGAAATAACTAATCGCTCCATTGCACGTGTAATCGCAACATACATTAATCTTCTTTCTTCTTCTAATTCTTCTTCGGTATCCATAGATCTAAATGACGGGAATAACCCTTCTTCTAATCCAACGATGAAAATCACTTTAAATTCTAGTCCTTTTGATGCGTGAATAGTCATTAAAGTCACCGCATCTAAATCATCAACATTATCTTGATCACTAACAAGTGCCATATCACTTAAAAAGTCAAAGAGTAACTCGTCGCCGATTTCATGTGTTTCATCAAATTCTTTTGTAACTGTTTTAAACTCTTCTAAGTTTTCAATACGAGAATTACTTTCTAACGTGTTTTCTCTAATGAGCATATCGACGTATCCAGTATCATGTAGTATTTCATCGACCAAATCAGTGATTGTCATAAACTTAGATTTTTCTTTTAAGTTTTCAAGCACTTCTAAGAGATTTGCTAAGTTTTCAGCATTCTTTTTTGATAATCCGATAAAATCCGCATCTTTAATTGCGTCATAAATGCTTGAGTCTAAACTTCTCGCGTGATTTCTTAGTGTGTCAATCGTCTTTGGACCAATCCCTCGTTTTGGTGTATTTATAATTCTTTCCATCGCAATATCATCATGCACGTTTAAGACGACTTTCATGTAACTCATCAAGTCTTTAATCTCTTTACGCTGATAGAACTTCATACCTCCAACCATATTATATGGAAGTGACGATTTAACGAGTGCATCTTCAATCGCACGTGACTGAGAGTTTGCTCTATATAAGACAGCCATATCGCTAAAATTATATCCTTCATTTTTAAGTTTTTGAATTTGTTTAACGATACGCTGACCTTCTTCACGTTCATTTTGTGAAACAATCGATATAATCTTCTCACCTTTACCACGGCTTGTGACTAAGTTTTTCGGCACACGACTCATATTATTTTCAATGACATTGTTTGCTGCGTCTAATATACGCTGGTGTGATCGGTAGTTTTCTTCAAGTAAAATTGTCTTAACGTTGTCGTAATCTTCTTCGAAATTTAAAATATTCATAATATCCGCACCACGGAATTTATAAATAGACTGATCGCTGTCACCAACAACACAAATGTTTTCATATTTTTGACTGAGCATATAAACGAGTTTATATTGTGCGTGGTTCGTATCTTGGTATTCATCGACGTGAATATATTGAAATTTTGTCTGGTAATAATTTAAAATATCAGACTCTTTTTCAAACAATTGAATCGTGAGCATGATGAGATCATCAAAGTCTAATGCACTGTTTCGATATAATACTTCTTGATATTCTGAGTAAATATCTGCATTTAGCTTTTCTCGAAAGTCGTATGCATTTTCTTTTGCTTCTTTTTCAGTAATTAACGCATTTTTAAAATTCGAGATCGCATTTAAAAATTGACGAGGTGGGTACTGTTTTTGATCTAAATTCATCGATTTTAAAACATCTTTAACGACATTTAATTGATCTGTCGTATCTAAAATAGAAAAACTTCTGTCGTACCCAAGCTTATCGATATCTCGGCGTAAAATTCTTACACACATTGCGTGAAATGTTGAAATCCACATTTGTGACGTGTCTTCTTCTATAAGTTTGTCGACACGCTCTTTCATTTCTTTTGCTGCTTTATTTGTAAATGTGATTGCTAATATATTATAACTCGGCACATCTTTTTCTTGTAATAAGTATGCTATACGGTGCGTTAAGACACGTGTTTTACCACTTCCAGCTCCTGCCATCACTAGGACTGGGCCTTCTGTTGTTGTGATTGCTTCACGTTGTGCTTTATTCATTAAAGATAAATCCATTACTCTACCTCATTTGTCGTTTTTAATGCATGTTTAAAGTCGCTATAAATAGAATTGCCAACGACTAATGTTTCTGCGTAAGGCTTTCTCTCTTTAAACTCCTCGCGAGTTTTAATACCTCCGCCGTAAATTAAGTGACTATTCTTTACAAGTTCTGAAATTGTTTTTAACTGTTCAGTATTCATTAATTTCCCACTACATTCTATATATATATACTCTGATTTATATAACTGATCAATCATTGTGACAAGGCTCGTTAACGTCTCACTATCTGGTAAATAGCACTCTGCTTTTTTAAATGCTTTACAATCTTCATTTAAAATAATGTACGGTAGTATTGATACTTCATCGTAATCAATAATTTCATGATACTCATTTAATGCTTCAACGAGTAGGCCGTTATGATACTTCATATTCGTCGTATTAAAGACTACAGGGATAAAATAATGATCAAACCCACCAATGACTGAATGTGTGTTTGAAATTTCAAGTGCTAACGGTACACTATAACGACGTACACGCGCGAGTAAGTCTAAAACGTTATCTTCTGTTACATTATCTGTCCCACCAACTACAATTAAATCCGTTTTACTTTCAGCTAACTCTTCTAATTCTTCGTCACTAATCTCTTTCGCTGGGTCTAATTTAAAGACATGTTTTACGTCGTTTAACATAAGTATCCTCCATAAAATTCAATATTATAATTATAGCATTTTTTTATATGTCATTCTAAATGTACTCATATGAAAAAATAAAAACTCAGACAAAGACTTGTCTGAGTTTAAAAATTATATGCCGACTCTTTCAAAAATACGGTCCACTGATTTTAAATAATGTTTATTATCAAATGCATCGTCAATATCATCTTGAGATAGATGTTTTGTAATTTCTTCATCACTCTCAATTAACGGTTGGAGTGCTTTTTTATTTTCCCAAGCTTCCATTGCACGTGGTTGTACGAGGTCATACGCCGCTTCACGTGATAGTCCTTTATCGATTAAACCGAGCATGACACGCTGAGAGTTTACGAGTCCATAAGACTGATCAATATTGTTTTTCATATTATCTTCAAAGACGACTAAATTTTTAATGATATTTTTAAAACGATTTAACATGTAGTTTAACGCAATCGTTACGTCAGGTAGCATAATACGCTCTGCGCTTGAATGAGAGATATCTCTTTCATGCCATAATGGTACATTTTCAAATGCTGTCGTCACATAGCCACGAATCACTCTCGCAATACCCGTTACGTTTTCTGATCCTATTGGATTACGTTTATGTGGCATCGCACTGGATCCTTTTTGACCTTTTCTAAATGCTTCTTCTACTTCTCGAACTTCACTACGCTGTAAATGACGTACTTCAACAGCAAACTTTTCAACAGACGTTGCAATTAACGCGAGTGTTGAAATGTAATGTGCGTGACGGTCGCGCTGAAGTGTTTGAGTGGATACACGTGCATAATCTAAACCGAGATGTTTACAAACATACTCCTCAATTTCAGGTGGAATATTCGCGAAGTTTCCAACTGCTCCACTCATTTTACCGACTTCTATATTTTCTCGAGCGAATTTAAAGCGCTCTAGGTTACGCTTCATCTCTTCATACCATAACGCGAGTTTAATACCAAAAGATGTCGGTTCCGCGTGGATACCGTGTGTACGGCCCATCATTAACGTATATTTATGTTCGTTTGCTTTTTCTTTTAGCACGTCTAAAAATTCATTAAGATCTTTTTCAATAACGTCGTTTGCTTGTTTAATTAAATACCCTTGAGCGGTATCGACAACATCTGTCGACGTCAAACCATAATGTACCCATTTTTTCTCTGGCCCTAACGTTTCAGAAATTTGTCGTGTAAATGCAACGACATCGTGGCGTGTTTCTGCCTCTATCTCCTTAATTCGATCGATATCAATTTTAGCATTCGGACGAAGTTGTTTTACTTCATCAACCGGAATTTCTCCGATTTCTGCCCATGCCTCAGCTGCTAAAATCTCTACTTCTAACCATGCACGAAACTTATTTTCTTCAGTCCAAATATTAGCCATTTCTTCTCGAGTATAGCGAGAAATCATGTACGACACGTCCTTTACTCATTATCAATTAATTTACCTTCAAATATAATTTCTTGATGACTGACTTCTACTCCGTTGTGAGTCTCTTTAAACACCGGTTTTTCCATGCGTCTTACTGGCATATAGCCTTCTTCACGCATTTGTTGTAACACTAATTCAATCGTTGTATCTTTTGTAACTTCAAATTTCTTCTTTTTTAATTTCTTTTTATTTTTCATGATGACCGACTTCTTCTAAAATTTCTTCAACTTCTTCTATTTCATACGAAGCGACTTGACGATTACGTACACCTTTCGTCCAGAAACCACCGTGAATTGATTTTGGCTCATATGACACGATAAATGCGTTTGGGTCAAGTTCAACAATAGTACTGATTAATTTTTTCTCGTGTCGTCTTGGTGTTAGTATTTGCATCGTTGTACGTTCACCGTCACGGCCGTAACTATAACTATGCGTCACCCCGTAACCTAAATTTCTCAACTGCATCGGTAAGTCTTTATCTTTTTCTGCAGTAATTGCGTTAACAACTTGATAACCAAGTGCAAGTTTTTCTTCAATACGAATACCGAGTAAAATTCCCGTTCCAAAACCAAACGCGTATGCGAGTATGTTAATTGGTTTATCTAAGTTATCTAAAACTAAACCAAGACCAATAATATAGATAAGTGTTTCAAAAATACTGAGTAGTGCTGCAACATATTTATATCCTTTTAACGTAGATATTGTACGCATCGTTAAAAACGTCACGTAAAAAATGTTGATGATAAAAATCGTCAGCACCATCAGCCACGCATTTTCACTAATTAATTGTAACAATCATTATTCCTCCATATTTTGCGGTAAATTATAGCGGTGGTACGCTTTGTCTCGTTTATGTTGACTCGTTTTATATAAATGAAGGATGCGATTAAATGCTTCTTTCGGTACTTCTTTACCTTCTAAAAAGTCATCGATATGTCCATAACTGACTTGTAGTGCTTCTTCATCACTTAAAAGTGGGCGATCAGATTCTAAATCTGCCGTCGGTATTTTTAAATATAAATGTTCAGGACAATTTAAATATTTTAAAATTTGCTGGCCTTGGCGTTTATTTAACCCAGTGAGTGGCATAAGATCTGCGGCGCCGTCACCAAATTTCGTGTAAAAACCAGTAATCGCTTCTGCAGCGTGGTCACTCCCAAGTACCACACCTTCACGATTTGCTGCGATTGAATACTGAACTTTCATACGTTCGCGTGCTTTTTCGTTACCGATAACAAAATCACTAATGTGAAACGACGCATCGTTTAACGCTCGAACGCTTGCATCAACTGACGGTTTTATATTGATTGTAACGTCGTGGTCTGGTTGTATAAACGTCATCGCGTCATCGACGTCTTGACTATCAAGTTGTTCACCGTACGGCAGTCGCACCGCGTAAAACTCTAATTCTTTTCCTTCGTTGCGAAGCTCTTCTACTGCCATTTGCGCAAGCCTACCGAGTAATGTTGAATCTTGTCCACCGCTAATACCTAACACAAAACTTTTAATGAAGTCATGATTATATTTATACCTTTTTAAAAAGTCAATAATTTCACGAACTTCTTCTTTTACGTTAATTTCAGGCTTTGCATGTAATTCTTTTATAATCTCTCGTTGAATACTATTCATCAATATCACGCTCAGCAATTTCTTCAATTAGCGATTGTCTATCTTCCCATAATTGTAAACTTAAATCCACAGGATAAATCTGAGGGTTTAATAGACGTCTGTTTTCTTCCCATAGTTCGTCTAAACCTGCTATTCTTAACTGATTCATTTCTTCAATTGATGGTGACTCGTAAACAAGTTTACCGTCGATAAAAATATCATATAACTTTTTTACTGCAGTATAATTTTTAACGTATTTACGCTTTACTGGGTAAATTGGATCAAACATAAATAAAGGTGATGAATGATCGATTTCTTCACCGACACGTGTGATATAATCCCCTTCGGATTTTTTAGTATCATTGTTAATAATACGATATACTTCTTTTTTACCTGGGTTCGTTAATTTTTCAACGTTACTTGAAATTTTCATACGATCGACTAAGTGACCTTCTTCATCCTCAATCGCACATAATTTATATACCGCCCCGAGTGCTGGCTGATCATATGCGGTAATAAGTTTAGTTCCAATACCATAACTATCTACTTTAGCACCTTGAGTGAGTAATGACTGAATTGTATATTCGTCTAAATCATTAGATACGACGATTTTTGCATCTTTAAACCCAGCTGCGTCTAGCATTTTTCTCGCTTTTTTTGATAGATAAGCAATATCTCCAGAGTCTAAACGAATACCGACAAAGTTAATTTTGTCCCCGTATTCTTTTGCGACTTTAATTGCAGTAGGGACGCCTGACTTTAATGTGTCAAATGTATCTACTAAAAACACACAATTTTTATGAGTATCTGCATAAGCTTTAAACGCAGAATAATCATCACCAAATGTTTGAACAAGCGCGTGAGCATGAGTACCTGTTGGTGTTAAACCAAATTTTTTAGCAGCTCGGACGTTTGATGTACCATCAAATCCACCAATGACCGCTGCACGCGCGCCCCAAATTGCCGCGTCATACTCTTGTGCGCGACGCGTTCCAAATTCCATTAACTGATCATTTGGCACTAGTTCTCGAATACGACTTGCTTTTGTTGCAATTAATGTTTGGAAGTTAATGATATTTAAAATTGCTGTTTCAATGAGCTGACATTCTGCAAGTGGTGCATCTACTTGAATGAGAGGTTCGTTGTTAAAACAAATATCCCCTTCTCTAAATGCACGAATTGTTCCTGTAAAACGAAAATTCTTTAAGTATTCCAAGAATTCATCTTCATAGTCCAAAGTTTTTAAGTACTCGATATCTGAATCAGTAAATTTTAAGTTCTCAATGTAATCAATGATACGTTCAAGCCCTGCAAATACTGCATATCCATTCTCAAATGGCATCAATCTAAAATACGCTTCAAAAATGGCACGCCTATTATGAATACCTTTGTCGAAATATGTTTTTACCATATTGATTTGATATAAATCTGTGTGTAACATATAACTATCGTCTTTAAACATGGACTTAACCCCTTATTTTTAGATGTTTTTAATTTTTAGAATTAAATTAACAATTATGTACATTATATATGAATTGGCGGGTGAATTAAATGAAATTTACTAGTTTCAGAGCACGCTTCATCGTACTATCCATTATCGTATGTATTAGTGGTTTCTCTCAAGGAATGTTACTTCCATTAATCTCATTTATTTTTGAATCACGCGGTGTGAGTGCAACATTAAGTGGGTTTCATACAGCTGGATTATATCTTGGTGTGTTCGTCTCTAGCTTCTTTATAGAAGCACCACTTAGAAAATATGGCTATCAAAAGCTTGTTATTTTCGGCGGAGTCGTCGTCGCAGTATCTTTATTTTTATTTCCAATTTTAGACTCGATAATGTTTTGGTTTATTTTACGTATCATTATTGGTATTGCGGATAACGTATTACATATGTCGACACAAACTTGGTTAACATCTACAACCCCTCAACATAAAATCGGAAAAGTCATTGCCGTTTATGGATTATTCTTTTCTTTAGGATTTATGATTGGACCGAAAGTTGCAGACTTAGTTGTATTTGGTACACATGTACCATTTGTGCTTTCGAGTGTAATTACAATGATGGCTTGGCCACTTATATTTACACTTAAAGGCGCGAGTGAAGCTAAACCTGCGAGTGATAATGTACCAATTACATTTTTATCAACATTAACAAATTTTAAAACCGTAATCGTCTTCGGATGGGCAGCACTTATGTTCCCTATGTTATACGGTTTTTATGAAAGTTCTTTAAACTCAAACTTTCCAGTATTCGCACTTAGAAATGGATTTGAAATAAGCCAAGTCACATGGATTTTACCGATGTTTAACTTAGGTGCGATTGTATTCCAACTTCCAATTGGTTCACTTGGGGACCGTATGGGACGTGGTCGATTACTTACATGGCTAGTATCAATAGGAAGTGTTGGATTTTTACTAATGGAATTAAATAAAGAATCATTTGTAATGCTTACAGTTTTATTTGCCTTAACAGGAATCGTTTGTGGCTCAATGTATAGTTTAGGCTTAGGCTATTTAACAGATGTCATTCCTAAAACACATATTGCAGCAGGGAACTTATTAATTAGTATGATTTTCTCAATCGGAAGTATCATTGGACCTGTACTCGGTGGAACGTTAATCGGAGTATCTGGCGGTACACTGTACTTCTCTTTCTTTACTGCGGTAATGATTCTCGTACTTATTGGAAATATTATATTCCAACACCAACTGAAAAATAGAAAGAATTCATAATTCGTGATAAAATAATAACTAAATTAGACAATTATAAGGAGTAAGATCTTAATGACAGTTAAAGTTTTCGGACATAAAAATCCAGATACAGATACGATTACGTCAGCGATTGTCACAGCGGCAATTGAAAAAGAACTGGGAGGAGATGCGAAAGCTTACCGCCTCGGTGAAATTAACAAAGAGACAGAATATGTGTTAAATTACTTCAACGTAGAAGTACCAGAATTACTTGAATCTTTAAATGACACTGATGAAGTAATGCTCGTTGACCATAACGAATTTCAACAGTCAGCAGACGGTATTGAACAAGCGACAATTACTAGTGTCATTGATCACCACCGTGTGGCGAACTTTGAAACGAACGCACCACTCTACTTTAGAGCTGAACCAGTTGGGTGCACTGCAACAATCTTAAATAAAATATTTAAAGAAAATAATATTGAAATTACAAAAGAAATGGCTGGCCTTATGATGTCAGCAATTATTTCTGATACTTTATTATTAAAGTCACCAACGACTACAAAACAAGATGAAGAGGCACTTCATGAACTTTCAACAATCGCAGATGTCGATTATGAAACTTACGGTTTAGATATGCTTAAAGCAGGTGCTTCTACGAAAGATAAAAGCGCAAAGACACTAATTACAGGTGACGCAAAGTCATTTGACATGAATGATAATCATGTACGTATTGCACAAGTAAACGTTGTTGACTTAGAAGAATTATTCGCAAGAAAACAAGAACTTACTGAAGAAATGAAAAAAGAAAGTGACGAAGAAAACTATGATTTATTCATCTTAGTCGTTACTGATATTTTAGCATCAGACTCAAGAATAATTGCGATTGGAGAAAATAATGCAGTTATTGAACGCGCATTTGACGTTGCGTTAGCTGATAACGAAGCATTATTAACAGGTGTTGTATCACGTAAAAAACAAGTCGTTCCTAACATCGAAAAAGCTTTTAAATCTATATATGAATAAAATAAAAGTCACTCACATAAGCTTATGTGAGTGACTTTTTATTTTAAAAATATTCGGTTAAATATCGACGTTTTTCCAGTTGGTAACTTCTCTTTTGAACACGCACCTAATATATCGTATTCTTTTTCATTTAATGCGTTATTAAATGTCACTTCGTCAATCCAATTAGAATGTTTATTTTCATCGAAACAATCTGGGTGTATGATTTCTCGACTTGTATTGTCGATAATAACACGCTCTGATTGACTCGTTTTGTCCACTACTGGAATAAATAAAATAATCATTAAAATAAGTAATATAATAATTGTTTTCTTTTTCATTTGTTATTTAGTATTTATCTTCAATAAATAAGACTGCTTGTTTTTGTTGTTCGACTGCTTTCATTAAATGTTCAGCAAGTTTTGTCGTTGTAATCGCACCAACTCCACCTGGAACTGGTGTAATAAACCCAGCAACATCTTTAACTTCGTCGTAATTTACGTCACCAACAAGTTTACCTTCTTCAGTAAAGTTAATTCCAACGTCAATGACAACTGCACCTTCTTTAACGTGCTCTTTTTCAATTAAGTTAATTGCACCTGCAGCACTCACGATAACATCTGCATCTTTACATTTATCGACTAAGTCGTCTGTGTATAAGTTACAAGTTGTAACTGTTGCGTCTCGGTTCATCATGAGTAGTGATAACGGTTTACCAACAACGGCACTTGCCCCTACAACTGTGACGTTTTTACCTTTTAAATCAATGTCGTAATAGTCAAAGAATTCCATAACTGCTGCTGGTGTACAAGGTTCTAAACGATCATCGGCATTTGTTAATACTTTACCTAAATTCATGACTGTTAATCCGTCAATATCTTTAAAAGAACGCATTAATTGTGCTGTTCTTGTAATACTAATATGCTTTGGTAGTGGTTGTAATAGTAGAATTCCGTTAATTGAAAAATCCCAGTTTATTTCTTTAAATTTGTCTAAAAATTCCTTTTCTGAAATATCTTCAGGAAAATGGAATTGTTTTGTTTCAATACCTAATTTTTGGAATCTTTTAACTGCTGCATTTTCATATGAAATAGAATCTTCTAAATCACCAACACGAACAAACGCTGCTGTAGGTGTAATGCCATGTTCATGAGATTCTTTTACTGCTTGCTTAATCTCATCAGATAAATGTGCAGCAACTTTTTTTCCATCTAAAATTTCTGCCATTAGTTTAACCTCCTATTATCTCTCGTGATTATTATATCATAATGTAAAAGTGATGATAAAAAATAAAAAAACAACCATATCTGAAATGATATGGTTGTTAGAAAAGCTTAATTATTTAGTTTCACGGTGAAGTGTAACTTTGTTTAATCTTGGGCTGTATTTTTTAAGTTCGATACGCTCAGGATTGTTTTTCTTGTTTTTAACTGTGTGATAGTTACGGTCACCTGTTTCAGTACATTCTAAAATAACTTGTACGCGCATGATTGTCACCTCTTCAAATAAATTTTTGTGTGATTTCCCTTCAACTGGCCAGTTGATCATCAACGGATGATTACAAACATTTAAATCACTTTAACTATATTACAGCAAACAGTTGCATTTTTCAAGCTAATTTAAAAATTGATATTTGCTAAATCGTAAGTATTACGATATACTGTTCAAGTATTAAAATTTTGGAGGGAAAAAATTTGAAATTAAGAGCATTACTAATTTCATTAATTGCTGTAATTATGCTCGCTGGTTGTAGTAGTGATTCAAATGATAACGAAACAGCTAGTAACGAAGATAACAACGGCGAAAAACAAGATCTTAAGGTATATACGACTGTGTTTCCACTTTACAGTATGACTAAAGAAATCGCAGGAGACACTCTAGAAGTAGAGTCTGTTTATCCTAAAAACGTCAATATGCATAACTATGAACCATCTCAAAAAGATATTTTAAGCTATGCTAAAGGTGATCTATTTATATACACTAACCACGAGTTAGATCCTGTTGCTAAAAAAATTGACGAAACAATTGGTAATGATGTAGAAGTGTTAGAAGCATTCGACAATAAAGATGAATTCATTAAAGACGAACATGATCACGACCATGAAGGTGAAGACCACGATCATGATGCGGATCATGAACATGGCGAACATGACCACGACCATGATCACCACCACGGTGAGTTTGACCCACACGTTTGGTTAGACCCTGAACTTTCAATTCAAATGGCAGAGAACATCAAAAATAAACTTGTTGAACTAAACCCAGATGAAAAAGAAACTTACGAAGCTAATTACGAAATTTTAAAAGCTGATTTAGAAGATTTATCTAAAGAGTTAGATGAAGCAACAAAAGACAATTCACGTGACACAGTATATATTTCACACGAATCTATTGGATACCTTTCTGATAAATATGACTTTGAACAAGTTGGTATTAATGGTTTGAACGATGATGAACCATCACAAAAAGAATTAACTAAAATGATTTCTGATATTAAAGAAACAAAAACACCGTACATTTTAAAAGAACAAAATGTATCATCTCGTCTCACAGATATGGTAGCAAAAGAAACAGATGTTGAATTCTTATCATTCCACAACTTAGAAGCATTGACAGACAATGATCCTGAAGATGCAACTTACCAAAGCCTTATGAGAGAAAATATCAAATCACTTGAAAAAGCATTACATGATTAATTAAAAAGACCTTTTGTTTAAATTAAACAAAAGGTCCTTTTAAATTTCATTACTGAACTACTCTTCCATTTCTAAACGGATACGTTCAGTGAACTCTTGAATTTCTTCAACATCTTTTTTAACAACAAAGTATGCAACAACTAATCCGATTCCTGTGAAAGCTGTTAATACTAAGATTGTTTTAAATAAGAAACTAAATAATCCTTTAATAAGATCCACAATTATCCCCCCTGAATCATTCGAGCAGCAGGTATATCTGCTGGTGCTAGTAATATATTCCCTAATTCTTCTCTTTTTAACCATCTTTTTTCAATATGTTCTTTTAATTTTAAGTCACCTTTTACAACTTTACTATAATAAGTCGTTAATATGACGATTCCAAAATCATATTCGTGACGTGTTGTTGTAATTTTATCGAATACTTTGATTTCGGTATCCATCTCTTCTAAAATTTCTCGCTTTAGCGCTACTTTTTCATCTTCATAACGTTCAACTTTTCCACCTGGAAATTCCCACATATATTCTAAGCTCTTACCTGGGGGACGCTGTGCAACGAGTATTTCGTCGTTATCATTTACAATAACTGCAGCGACTACATTAATTTCTTCCTTCATTATCTTTATCCTTTATGTTGTAATTAATAATTTCAAATCGCAGTGATAATGGTACAAATAAAAACATATATATACCAAATAATATTAAAACAATATATACTCGCGTTAAATTTAATACCGGTAAGTTTGGTACGACAAATATGATTCCAATAATCAATAGTACTAATGCGATATATTCATAAGTAATCGATTTCGTGGAGGGTTCGATATACGTTTTACATTTAGGACAACGTGTTCTTGATCTCGGTTTAATCATATAACCGAGTAATTTTTCTTTGTATGTCCATTTATGCCCGCAATACGGGCATATTGCGCCGGTTTCTTTTTTCTTTCCCATCAAATCCCCCATTTTTTAAAATTTGATATGCTAATATAATAGTAATAATCATTAAGGAGTGCTTAATTTGAAAATAGAACTGCGTAAATCATTGAATACGATTCTTATCATTATTGCGCTAGCAGTCATTTATAGATTTTCGTTACCATATTTACCCGGAATTTTTAAACCGGCGGTATTTGTATTATTTTTACTCATCGGTTTAATATCTGTAATGAGTATATTTAAAAGAGAATACGAAGAACACCCATTTGACAAACACGATGATGATAAAAACAATTAAAGTTCTTCAATTCGGTCCCCTTGAGTGAGAGTTTCATGGTTTTTAAAACGAATCCTAATTGAATCTTTGTTTAACTCTTTTTCACTCATTATTTGA
>DWXM01000075.1 GCA_019119225.1 Candidatus Nosocomiicoccus stercorigallinarum | reverse complement strand
GCTGGTTTTACAACGTTTTTAACGATGGCATATATCGTTATCGTAAACCCGGCGATTTTATCTGCAGCTGGAGTACCATTTAACCAAGTATTTATTGCGACGGTGATTTCTGCAGTGGTCGGAACACTCATTATGGCATTATGGGCAAACTATCCGATTGCGATCGCACCAGGAATGGGTATGAACGCATACTTTGTGTCCGTCGTGTTTTCTGAAGGTGTAACGTATCAAGCAGTGCTTGGTGCAGTATTTTTTGCAGGGGTCATCTTTTTACTCCTCACGTTTACATCACTCCGTGAAACACTGATTCGATCGATTCCAACACCCTTAAAGGTTGGGGTGGCAAGTGGTATAGGGTTATTTATCGCGTCGCTTGGACTAAAGATGTCCGGTATAATTGTGCCTGACGAAGAGACGTTTGTAACGTTTGGTGATATTACGTCACCAGTGACTTTACTGACAGTGTTTGGTGTATTACTCTCATTGGTACTTGTGACTCGTGAAGTTAAAGGTGCGTTATTTATTGGGATGCTCGTTACAGCAGTGATTGGTTACGTCACTGGGCTACTTCATATTGATAACGGGTTTGTATCGACACCACCGTCACCTGTATTTTTTGATTTAGATTTAAGTAGCGTCTTTAGTCAATCGTTATATTCAGTCGTATTTGCATTTTTACTCGTCACATTATTTGATACGACAGGGACGATGATTGGTGTTGCTGAACAAGCAGGGTTAATGAAAAACGGAGAACTGCCAGGGGCTAAAAAAGCATTGATGGCAGACGCAGTAGCAACTACAGTCGGTGCGACGTTTGGTTCAACGCCATCTAGTGCGTACGTTGAGTCGTCATCTGGAGTTCAGGTTGGTGGACGTACTGGACTCACTACGCTCGTCGTTGCGGTGCTATTTATATTAACACTATTCTTTTCACCGATAATTGAATCAATTTCTGCATTATCTGCAATTACAGCACCTGCACTCATTATTGTTGGAAGTTTTATGATGTCAGGATTGTCTAAAGTAAATTGGTCACGTTTTGATGATGCATTTCCGACATTTATTATCATCTTATCAATGCCATTTACTTCAAGTATCGCAACGGGAATCGCACTAGGATTTATTACGTATCCACTATTAAAAATCGTTGCGGGTAGAAAAAATGAAGTACATCCGTTAATATATGTGTTTGCGGTATTATTTATCATCCAAATCGGATTCTTATAAGGAGAGGTATTATGGAAGAGCTAAAAAATAAAGTTGCACTAATTACAGGTGGTGGCCGTGGTATTGGTCGTGCGGTAGCGTTAGAACTTGCGAAAAACGGTGTAAATGTCGGACTAGTCGCACGTTCAGTTGAAAACTTAGAAAAAGTACAAGATGAGTTAAAAGAATATGATATAGATGTAGCAATTGCGACTGGTGATGTTTCTGATTTAGATAGTATTACAAAAGCAGTTAATGATATTCAAGAAAAACTTGGTAACATTGATATTTTAATCAATAACGCTGGTATTTCTAAATTCGGTAACTTCTTAGAATTAGATCCAGAAGAGTGGACGAATATTGTCGACGTAAACTTAAAAGGTGTGTACTACACAACACGTGCAGTACTTGGTCAAATGATTGAAAGAGAAACTGGAGATATTATTAATATCTCGTCAACAGCTGGTCAAAAAGGTGGTCCAGTAACGAGTGCATATTCAGCAAGTAAAGCAGGTGTTATTGGTTTAAGTGAATCTCTAATGATGGAAGTTAGAAAGCATAACATCCGTGTCATGACATTCACACCAAGTACAGTTGCAACAGATATGTCAATCAATGACTTAAAAATTACAGATGGAGATAAAGACTCTGTTCTTCAGCCAGAAGATTTCGCTGAATTAATGATTGATGCATTAAAACTCAACCGAAGAGTTGTATTAAAAGAAGCGGGCATTTGGTCAAATAACCCGTCATAATATTAAAATCCTGTCCAATAGGGGCAGGATTTTTTATAGGCAAAAACGGGTAAAAGAAATTATTAACACCAGAAAAGAGGTTCTATATGAAAATCGCAATTGTTGGCGCAGGTATGGCTGGTATCGGAACACTCCGTTATTATATTGATCATATTAATATTGACGATATGGAGATTTACATATTCGATGATCGCAGCTCTGCGGGAATTGGGTATCCTTTTGGCCCTGATGATGATGCATTATTATTAAACCAGCGACTTAAAAAAATGACGCTTGAACCATGGGATGACAAAAAAGAATACGTAAAATACTTAAAAGAAACAGAACCAGAACTATTAAATCATGAATTCATTACTCGACCAGAATTCGGTGAATATTCAAAAGATGTATTTTTAGAATACATCAAAGATGAACGGGTGACATTTGTGCCGTCTATCGTCAATGATATTGAGGTAAAAAAGGATAAGTACGTCATTCATGCAGATATTGATTATGAAGTAGATGTTGTTCATTTATGTATCGGACAACTCCCACAAACAGATATTTATAATTTAAAAGATAATAAAAAATATATCGCAACACCATTCCCAATAGAAAATCACAGTAAATTATTATTAGATTCAAAGTCTGTTGGTATAATCGGAACAAATTTAACATCTCTCGATATTCTTATGTACTTAAAAAAGCATAACTATAGAAATGATATTATCGTTACTTCAAGAAGTGGCACAGTGCCATTTATTCGCGGGAATGAAGCAGAAGTTAGTATTGATGTAAACGCGCTAAAAAATAAAAAGGGCATCACAATTCACGATATCGTTGATATCTTTAAAGAAGAAGTAAAAAGACAAGGTATCGATTTTAATATTATAAAAAAGTTAAATGAGATGTCTGTCCTTGAGACGCTTAAATATCAACTCAATCATTTAGAC
This sequence comes from Candidatus Nosocomiicoccus stercorigallinarum, assembly GCA_019119225.1. Lineage (GTDB taxonomy): Bacteria > Bacillota > Bacilli > Staphylococcales > Salinicoccaceae > Nosocomiicoccus > Nosocomiicoccus stercorigallinarum. The sequence goes on along the minus strand of DWXM01000075.1, from coordinate 23,788 downwards.
ATTTTAGGTGTACTAGAAGAGACCGCAGAAGAGTTATCAGAAGTACTTCGAGAAGTGTGGAATAATTTAACATTAGAAGATAAAAAGTATTACATGAAGCATATTAAAGGTGTACACGGACAATTAACAGGGCCATTTCCAAAAATGACCGCTGAAAAAATCGTAGAACTGATTGAAGCGGGTCAACTCACGTATGTTTCAGGAGTCGAAGATATTCACTACGATGATGAGTTTGTTATCCAATCTGAAGATGGTGATTATTCAGCAGATATCATGGTAAGTGCAGTTGGTCCGAACTTAAGCGGTAAAAATTTAGCTGATGAAAACAACGCGTCACCTTTAGTGAAGAAATTAATCGAAAAAGGTGTACTGCAAATTGATGAACTCGGCGGTATTAAGATCACATATCCAGAGTTTTCGGTAATATCTGAAGCGGGTGTGTTAGAAAGAATGAAACTATATGGAAACTTAGTATCTACGACGCACATCAATAACTCCGGTGTAAACTTAATATTAAATAAAATACCGCGGTCGATTGAAGAAATCTTTCGTGGAGATAATGGGAGCAGTGGAAGTGTAACTTAAGAGATAGTGTAATATGTGTCTATCATTTGTGATAGCTGGTGGTTTATCCTAAGAGATAGTGTAATATGTGTCTATCCCTTGTGATAACGGGCAATTTATCCTAAAAGATAGTGTAAAAGATAACTATCGCTTGTGATAAATACCCGACATCTAACAAAACTGCCAATTAATGGCAAACTGTATGTTATACTAAAGAAAATATAATAGACGATTCGGGGTGCTACATTGTGGCTGAGATTATACCCATTGAACCTGTTCAGGTAATGCTGGCGTAGGTAATGAATGTTTAGGGCTTCTTTGAGCACTCCGAAATTATGTAAATAATTAAGGAGTGTTTTTTTGTTGGAATTTAAACAAGGGTTTCCGCTTCAAGGTAGTGCATTAGTCGATTGCTTAACAAATAATGTCACGATTGAAACGATGGCAAATAGTTTACTTTATGTTGGAGCAAAGCCAATTATGGCAGCACATACAGATGAGCAAGATGACGTTATTAAAGTAGTAGATGCAGTTCTTTTAAATTTAGGACGTATACTACAAGGTGAAAATGATAATCTCCAAAGCGCAAGTCAACTTGCAAAAAAATATGATAAGCCATTTATTGTAGATTTGGTTGGTTACGGTATTGGAGAATTTAGAAATAATGTAGGAGAAGAAATCATAGATAATCATCCTTCAATTGTTAAAGGAAACATGTCTGAGATTCGAGCATTTTGTAAATTGAAAAGTCATGGACGCGGTGTAGACGTTGGAGACGAGGATACGACGAACGAAAGTTTAGATGAGTTAATTGAGGCACTAAAAAACCAAGTTGAAACGTATACGAACACTGTATTTATGGTAACAGGACCAGTAGATGTTATCGTAAGTAAAAATCACTCAGTAAAATTATATAACGGTGTAGAAAATAACGGTAATTTTACTGGAACAGGTGATGCGGTCGGTGCGCTTGCTGGTGCTTTAATTGGGGACGGAATGGATTCATTTAATGCGTGTATTAACGCAGTAAGTTACTTTAACATTTGTGGTGAGATTGCTGAGGATAAAAGTCACGGACTAAATGATTTTAGATTTCATTTATTAAATGAATTATCACTGTTAAAAGATACAGACTGGACAAAAAAAGTAAAAGGGGAATACGTATGACATTTGATCTAAGTTTATATTTAGTGACGGGACACTATAATTACAGCGATGAGGAATTTTTATCGATTATTGAAAGCGCGTGTCAAAATGGTGTCACGATTGTGCAACTCCGTGAAAAAGAATTATCGACACATGATTTTTACGAACTTGCAGTAAAAGTGAAAGCAGTGACAGATAAATATAACGTGCCGCTGATTATTAATGACCGAGCAGATATTTGTCTAGCAGTAGATGCTGCAGGTGTTCATATCGGAGACAATGAATTGCCCGTTGATGTAAATCGTAAAATATTAGGGCCAGATAAAATCATAGGGGTATCCGTTAAAACAAAAAAACGTGCTGAAGAAGCACGCGATGGTGGCGCAGATTATTTCGGTGTTGGTGCTTTCTTTAATACTGACACAAAAGAAACGAATGTACTTTCAAAAGCAGAGTTAATAGAAGTTATTCAACATACAGAGGTTCCAGCTGTCGGGATCGGTGGTCTAAAAGAACATAATCTAGATATTTTAAAAGGTACCGGTGTGAAGGGTGCGGCAATTGTATCTGAAATTATGTTAGCAGAAAATGTATCTAAAAAAGTTAACGCTTTGAGAAATAAAATTGATACGATTTTGGAGGATAAATAAATGATTAACTCAACACCTCAAGCTGTCACAATTGCGGGTTCGGATTCAGGTGGAGGCGCAGGTATTCAAGCAGATTTAAAAACATTTCAAGCACGAAGTGTGTTTGGAATGAGTATCATTGTTGCACTCACTGCACAAAATACTAAAGGTGTACAAGATGCTTATTTCGTACCAACAGAATTTATTGATGCACAGTTTGATTCACTCGTGGATGATTTTAAAATCGGTGCATGTAAAACTGGGATGCTTGCAAGTGAAGCACATGTGAAATGTGTCGTAGAAAATTTAAAAAAAGTTGATTTTGGCCCGTATATATTAGATCCGGTGATGATTGCAAAAGGCGGCCATAAATTACTAGAAGATAATGCAATTGACTCTATAAAAAATGAATTATTACCGCTCTCAACACTCATTACACCGAATATTCCTGAAGCCGAAGTACTGACTGGTTTAGAAATAGAATCAAAAGAAGATATGGTAAAAGCAGCGAATCATTTAAAAAATTTCGGGGCAACTAACGTGGTGATTAAAGGCGGTCATAGAGATAGTAATTACTCTGATGATTACGTGTTATTAGAAGATGAATCGTTCTGGCTAAGCGGAAAAAGAATTGATACGAATCGTACACACGGTACAGGAGACACTTTTGCAGCATGTGTTACTTCAGAACTTGCAAAAGGAGAAACACTTAGAGATTCAATTATTACTGCGAAAAAATTTATACAAAGTGCAGTACAACATGGAATTCAAGTTGGTCATGGTCATGGTCCACTAAACCACTGGGTAGAGTTAGAAAATAATATAAAAATTATAGAATAGAAAAAGAGCTGATGATTCATCATCAGCTCTTTTAACTATTTTAAATGTGAATTACTCACTTAATTTGTCGATTTGATCTTTAGTTTTTTTAGATGCGTTATCTACAGCATCTTTAGCTTTACCTGCTACTTGGTCTGCTTTACCTTCGTTTTCAGTTTTTTTGTCGTCAACAGCCTTACCTGCTGCTTCTTTAACGTTACCTTTAATTTGATCTAATTTGCCTTCGCCTTTAGCCATAAATATCATACCTTTCATTTCTGAATGTATTTAATATTTACCCGACAAATCATTTTTAAAACATAAATTTAAAATTATTTTTTAAAAACATAAGCAGCAGTTACAAGGGTACTTAAACCAATGGTTGTTGCAGCAATCCATTTTTTATTACTACTTAGTTGATTATTAGTGCTTTCACTTTGTTTACTCGTTGAAGGTTTAGGAGAAAAAGTATTTACTTTACTTTTAATATTTTGCTTCTCTTTTAATTCATCTGTTGTATAGCCAAACGCTTTTACAAATGATAAAAGAGTATTAGAACCTTCGATGAAGTGAGGGTCATTTAATACTTTTAATAGACCTAACCAACCATCTTTTTTACTTTTCTCTTCATACAGACTTGCATCAATAACTCCTTGATTGACTTTAAGAACTGTTTTTTCAACATTTTCAATATCAAGTTTTCCAATTATTTCAGTCATTAAAAGAACATTTTGAATCGATGAAGTAATGTCGTTATCAATTAACGCATTTAAAACGCGTGTGAGAGCTTTGTCACTTTTGTTTAGACCTGCACGTGTTAAATTAAGTACCTCATGCTCATCAAGTAAACGAAGAACTTCTATTGATTTTTCAATTAAATCTTTATTTTCTATTAAAAGAGTTTCAAGTTCTTTAAGGCTTTCAGCATGTGCTTTTTCTTTATCAACTTCCATATATTTAATTTTAGTTGTTGCTTTCGCCATTCTGCTTCACCTTTCTTTCTTTTACAAGATCGCCTGGGAATGTGTAGTCATCACGCGCCCATTTTGCTTCAACGTTAACCCCCATTTGTGGTTGACGGTTACCATATCTAAAGTTGTGTTTAGGTAATGGTGAATCTTCTTGGCCGAGCACTGACATTTTCGCACTCACTTCTTTGTATGCTGGTGTATCTGTATCTTTATCGGCATATGAACTTGTGAGTAAGTTAATTGCACCGTCACCTTGGTCGTTCATCGGTAAGTAGACTTCTTTACCAAATACTCTGTCTGTCACGATTGTTTTTAGTTCAACTTTACCGTAAGGAGACTGTAGTCTAACGAGCGTCCCATCTTTTAGACCTCTCTCTTCAGCAAGTTCATGCGACACTTCTAGGAATACTTCAGGCGTTTCATGAGTCAGCCCTTCTGACTGATAAGTCATATTACCTTCGTGGAAGTGCTCGAGTAAACGACCGTTGTTTACGTGAATGTCATACTCTTCTTCAAATTCTAATGGTTTTGTCCAGTCCACTGGGAAGAATCTTGCCATACCATCATCAAAGTTAAATCTTTCAGTGAATAGAAGTGGTGAATCTGTACCATCTTCAAATACTGGCCATTGTAAACTGTTATAGCCTTCAAGTAAGTCGTAACTTACACCACTAAAGATTGGTGTGAGTTTTGCGATCTCATCCATAATTTCTGAAGGGTGGTTGTAGTTCCAGTCTTCTCCCATATGGTTTGCAAGTTCTTGAATGATTTCCCAGTCTGGTTTCGTACCTTCAAGCGGTTCGAACACTTTATAAAGACGCTGGATACGACGCTCTGTGTTTACGAATGTACCGTCTTTTTCAAGTGACGGACTCGCTGGTAAAATAACGTCTGCGTATTCTGCTGTTTTAGAAAAGAAGATATCTTGGACGACGAAGAAGTCTAACTTTTCAAACGCTGCACGTACATAGTTAATGTTTGCGTCAACGAGTCCCATATCTTCACCTTTAATGTAAAGCATATCTAATTCACCATCGTGAATCGCATCAACCATTCCATGGTTATTTAATCCTGGAGTACCTGAAAGATCTTTGTTCCAGTATTTACTGAATTTCTCTCTAACTGCTTCATCAGTCACTTTTTGGTAACCAGTGAATCTGTCTGGCATACTACCCATGTCACTTGCACCTTGTACGTTGTTATGACCACGTAGTGGGTAAGAACCTGCACCAGGTTTTCTGTAGTTACCTGTAGCAAGTAATAAGTTAGAAATTGCTGTTGAAGCGTCAGAACCACCGCTGTGCTGAGTAATACCCATTGCCCACATAACTGCAGTTGTGTCCGCTTCGATAATTGATTCAGCGATTTCGATCATTGTTTCTTTTGAAAGTCCAGTATGTTCTTCAGCATATTCTAAAGTGAATTTTTCTAATGATTCTTTAAACTTGTCAAAATCTAAAACGAACTCATCAATGAATGCTTTATCGTGTTTGTCGTTATCGATAATGTATTTCGTTACAGCATTTAACCATACGAGATCACTACCTGGATTTGGACGAATGAATAAGTCTGCACGCTCTGCTAATTCGTGTTTGCGTAAGTCAGAAACGATGACTTTTTTGCCGTCTAATTTTTGTGAAGACTTAATGCGTGTTGCGATAACAGGGTGTGCTTCCGCTGTGTTCGTACCGATACAAATTTTAAGATCTGCTTTTTCGATATCTTCAATTCCACCAGAGTCACCGCCGTAACCAACTGTTCTCCATAACCCCATTGTTGCAGGAGATTGACAGTATCTAGAACAGTTATCTACGTTATTTGTACCAATGACGCTACGTGCAAATTTCTGCATTAAGTACGCATCTTCATTCGTACATTTAGAAGATGAAATAAATCCTAAAGCATCTGGGCCTTTTTCTTCTACTTTTTCTTTAAACTTAGAAGTAATTAAGTCATATGCTTCTTCCCATGTAGATTCTACAAATTCATCACCTTTACGAATTAAAGGTTTAGTGAGACGTTCTTCACTGTTTACGAAGTCCCAACCGAATTTACCTTTCACACAAGTGGAGATTCCATTTGCAGGCGCATCTTTTTGAGGTTCGATTTTAAGAATGTCACGACCTTTTGTCCATACGTCAAATGAGCAACCAACACCACAATATGTACATACTGTTTTTGTTTTTTTAATACGATCTTCACGTAAGATAGATTCAGTATCAGAGATTGCCATTAATGGACCGTAGCCTGTTTCAACAGCTTTTGTAACTTCAACTGCAGGACGGAATGAGTCTTGAAGCATTCCTGTTAAGAAACCAGCTTCACCTTCCATATTCACTTCCATCATTGCGTTACAAGGACACACAGTAGAACAGTGACCACAGTTTACACAAGAAGATTCATCTATATTAATATCACTATCGCCATCCCAAATAACACGTGGGCGATCTAACGTCCAATCAATGAGTAATGTTTCGTTGACTTGTACGTTTTGACATGCTTCAACACAACGTCCACAAAGAATACATTGGTCCGGATCATAGCGGTAAAATTTACCGCGATTTACTTCGCCTTTTTCTCTGTGTAAACTATCTTGTGCATCGATTTTCATTTCTTGAACAGTATTATGTATTTCACAGTTGCCATTATTAAAATCACAAACCGTACAATATAGCTCGTGGTTACCAAGAACTCTATCTAAAGCGATGAGTTGCGCTTCGACAACTTCACTTCCGCCTGTTTTAACGACGTCACCGTCATTAAGTTTTGTAGAACATGAACGCACAAGTTCTCCATTCACTTCAACAATACAAGTATCACATGTTTCTATTGGTCCTAGAGATTCGTGATAGCAAAGACTAGGTACTTCGATTCCTTTAAACCTTAAATAATCGAGTACTGATGCATTACTAGGAACTTCAACTGGTCGGTTGTTCAGAGTTATTTTAACTGTATCTTTTACCTGATCCAATTTGACCCCTCCTAATAAAATTATAATTAATATAAATATTCTGTAATTTTAGTATACCTTATTTATAAAAATCTAAACAAAAAAACTTCTCATAAAATATGAGAAGTTTTTAAAATTATATATTTGAAGTTGTAAGTTCATCATAAGATGTGCTATCATATACAGATTTATCAAGAGTGCCGTTTGTTTTTGCTGTCACTGTACCTGCGACCATTGAGTCACTAACGTTTAGCGCAGTACGACCCATATCAATCAGTGGTTCAACAGAAATTAGTACAGCTGCTAAAGCGACAGGAAGGTTCATTGTACTTAATACGATGATAGCTGCAAATGTTGCACCACCACCAACACCAGCAATTCCTAGACTAGTAATTACAATTACTACAATTAAAGTTAAAATAAATGTTAAATCAACTTCAACTCCAGCAACAGGTGCGACCATAATTGCAAGCATTGAAGGATAAATACCCGCACATCCATTTTGACCAATAGATAATCCAAAGCTTGCAGAGAAGTTTGCAATGCTTGGAGGTACACCGAGTCTTGTTGTTTGTGTTTGGATATTTAGTGGTAATGATCCAGCACTTGAACGTGATGAGAATGCAAATAATAATGCTTCAGATGATTTTTTAACATATGTGATTGGGTTTAATCCTGTTAACATAAGAATAATTAAGTGAATAATAAACATTATAATTAACGCAACATATGAAGCAACAACGAACAGACCTAAATCTATTAAAGCTCTAAAGTCACTCGTTGCGACAGTGTTTGTCATAATTGCTAAAATACCATAAGGTGTTAATCTTAAAATAATTTTAACGAGCTCCATGACCCAATCATTAACGATTAAAATACCTTCAGATAATCTACTTGCTCTTTCTTCATTATGCTTTTTGAATTTTAATAGTGCATAACCGAGAAATGCAGCGAATATAACAACTGCAATCGTTGAAGTTGGACGTTCACCTGTAAAGTCTAAAAACGGATTTGCTGGAAGCAATTCAGTAATTTGTTCAGGTAACGTTAAGTCTTCAATTTCAGAAGCTGTAGTTTCAATATCTAATGCACGTGATTCTTCAGCTTGACCTAAGTTAATACTTGAAGCATCTAAGTTAAATAGTAAAGCAGTTGAAATACCGATGACTGCCGCGATTGCTACAGTACCAAGTAAAATACCAATTGTTTTAACTGCAGACTTTAAAAATTTCTCTTTAACTTCTAACTTAGCAAACGCACTTAAAATAGAAATGAAGATTAATGGAATTACAATCATACGTAATAATCGTATAAATCCTCCACCAACCATGTTGATCCAGTTAGAAGTTGTTGACAGTACAGATGATTCTGAACCGTATATTAATTGGAGAATACCTCCAAAAGCGAGTCCGATGACTAGAGCGATAAGCACTCTATAAGAAAACTTGATATGTTTTTTTTTGCATGAAAAAAACTGCACCAAGGAGCAGTAAAAAGACAATTAAATTCAATATAACAAAAGTTACATCCATGTAAATCTCCCTTTTTTGTAATAGTCATATGCCATTATATACAGAAAACAATTCATAGTAAATAGATATGTTTTAAAAAGTTTAGAAAAGGGGTATCTATTTTTAATGGAGTTGATTAAATGAGTAATATATTTCTATCATTAAATAAAAGTTATATAGATGGACAATTTGTAGAGGGGGATAGTGGTAAAACGTTTGAGTCATTAAATCCGTTTGATGATTCAGTAGTTGCTGAAATTCCACTCGCGAGTTTAGAACAAACGAAATATGCATTTAACGTTGCAAATAATAGTGAATGGAAAAAGAATCCAAAGAAGCGTAAAAAAGTGCTTAAGAATTTAATTAAGTTATTTATTCAGCATAGAAAAAATATTATAGATGTACTGATTAAAGAAAGTGGTAGTACGTTTGTAAAAGCAAATGCAGAATATGTAGCGACGATGAATATCATTAAAGAAGCTTTAAAGTTAGTAGATCAAGTAGGACACGTAGACAATCGTAAATCTTTAATACCAGGAAAGAAAAACTTAATTTACCGTTCACCTAAAGGAATCGTGTCGTCTGTTGCACCGTTTAACTTCCCGTTACACTTATCAATGCGTACGATTGCGCCAGCGCTTGCGTTAGGTAATGCAGTTGTTCATAAACCAGACGTTCAAACAGGGATTGTTAGTGGTTCGATACCAGCCGTATTATTAAGAGAAGCGGGCGTACCATCAGACGTTTTCCAAATGGTTTTAACAAAATCCAGTATTGTCGGAGATGAATTCTTTGTTAACGACAACATTAACGCAATTAGTTTTACAGGTTCTACTGCAGTCGGTAAACATATTCGAGAAGTAACGAACGACAGATTTATATCGATGGCATTAGAGCTTGGTGGTAATAGTCCATTTATCGTAATGGATGATGCAAATTTAGATCACGCTGTACGTGCGTTAATTCCTGGGAAATATATGCATTCTGGGCAAATTTGTATGAGTGTAAACCGAATTATTGTCCATGAAGCAGTATACGATGAATTTATAGAGAAATTTAAAGTTGCTGCAGAGCATTTAAAAATTACGAACGAAGACAATAAATTAGGTATTATTGGACCAATTATAAATAAAGACCAATTAGAGAAAACAAAGAAATTTATTGAAATGGCAAAAGAATCTGGAGAAATGGTGTTAGAGGGTGAAGTGACTGGTAACTTCGTGACACCGTTTATCTTTAAAGATATTAAAAATGATAGTGAAATCGCGCAAACTGAATTATTTAGTCCAATAGGATTGGTTATTAAAGCAAATTCAAACGATGAAGCAATTAAACTCGCAAATGATACAGACTACGGTTTAACGGCTGCGGTATTTACTAGAGACGTTGAAGCTGGACAAAAATACGCCGAACAAATTGAGTCTGGAATGGTACATGTAAATGAACAGCCAGTACTAGATTTTCCGAATATACCGTTTGGTGGCGTGAAAAATAGTGGAATGGGTCGTTACGGAAATCCATACGTACTTGAAGATTTTACAGATATAAAATGGATGAGTACGCAGCGCGGTCCGTTACCATATCCGTTTAGTTAATAAAAAATCTGCCTCTTACTATAAAGAGGCAGATTTTTTTATGGTTTAAATAAGAACATTTCTTTTGTATAGTTTGGTAAAAATTTCAAACATAATTTATTGACAATAAATGCTGCAATGACCGGTACAATTAAGTATGCAACTGTAAGTTTTAAAATATTAATACTCGTACTACCGTCCATTAATGCAAGTGAATTGATCGGACCGACAAGACCAGTGTGGCCAAAGCCAGCGGACATCGGAGTTCCTTGCACATTCATAAAGTATCCTGTTGCACCAATGATAATTCCGTTAATAATCAACGGAACAGCAATAATTGGATGTTTAAAGTACACTGGCATCATCATTTTACCAGTACCAATGATGAGTGCGATAATTGTACCTTTATTGTTCACGCCAATTGAACCGAATAAGAATGTCATACATGCAGTTAAAATACCTAAGTTCGCTGCACCACTTGCAAGGCCAGACAGACTAACGACTGTTGCAATCGCAACGAGTGAAATTGGTGTTGCTAATAACGCAGAGTAAAACACACAAATAAGTATTGCCATTAATAATGGGTTTAATTCTGTGAAGCGAGCAATTATGTCACCTAACGCTGTCGTGACTGTTTGTGAATAAGGCAGTATCATTAATCCGATTAAACCAGGAACAACTCCACCGAGAAACGGTAAGAAGACAATGTTCAATGAACCAAGTTTATCACCAATTAAAACGATAATCGCCGCTGCGATAATAAGTGTCACTAAAACGTTAATTAAATCGCCCATTCCTTGAATGCGTATACCAGACTCTTCAAATAATAATGCGCCTGATCCAATTAATGCAGCACCACCTAATACAACACTTCTAATTCCGTCGAATTTTAAATTAATTCCAGCTAAAACTCCGATAATTACTGATGTAATGAGTTGAAAAGAATTTACAGCATTTCCAATAGTTATAAACACTTCAGAATAACGGCCTAAAAATTTTAAAATCTCTCCAAGTAACGCACTTGTAACTAAAGAAACAACGATACCAATCGCCATTCCATTAAGGATATTGAAAAAGAAATCTTTTTTTGACATATTCATTCGATGCAATCACTCCGTTAAAAGATAATTATTCATATCATACCTATTATTTATTAAATAAACAATTAATTTTTATATAAAAAAAGAGACTGCTAGGCAGTCTCTTAAATAATTTAAAATACATTATCTGTATCTTCGCGGTCCATATCAGTATGTGGGTGTTCTTCAACATGTTCGTGATATTCTTCTAATCGTTTTTTATCTGGAGTTATTGTAAGACCGAGATGTTTACGTTCCAAGTTAGCATCCTTAAAGAAGCTGATAGTCATAAGTATAATTACAATACTAAAAGGAAACGCTGAAATAATTGCTGCGGATTGAAGTGCACCTAGGCCTTCATCTCCACCTGTTAACAGTAGGACAAATGCGATTAGAGATAATAAAACTCCCCAAATGATTTTTATGCCTTTAGGGGGTTGTAAATCCCCATAAGAAGTTTGCATTCCTAAAACAAACGTTGCAGAGTCTGCGGATGTTATAAAGAAAATAGAAACAAGCAGTAATGCTACTGTTGAAAGAACAACGCTTAATGGTAATTCGTTAAATATGGCAAACAATTGAGTTTCGGGCGGTAAACTTAAAATGCTATCTGAATTCTGAGCAACAGTAACTCCTGTAGTACCGAATACACTAAACCAGATTAAACTAATAATTGTTGGCACAAGTAATACAGCTATAACAAATTCTCTAATTGAACGTCCTTTTGACACGCGTGCAATAAATATACCTACAAACGGACTCCAACTAATCCACCAACCCCAGTAGTATATTGTCCAGTCTTTTAGCCAAGAGGACTTTTGCTCATAGAGCGGTGCCACATCAAAACTGTTTTCTAAGAAGGTACCAAGATAAGAGCCTGCTGTTGTTGTCATCATATTTAGAATTAAAATAGTTGGTCCAATAAAGAATAGTGATATTAATAGTAATATTGCTAACGACATATTGATGTTACTTAAATACTGGATTCCTTTCGATAAACCGCTCCATGCACTTATTAGGAAAAGAATCGTAACAACAAATATGATTATAAATTGTATAAGGATGTTTTGTGGAATATTAAATAGATAATTTAAACCCGCATTAATTTGTAATGTTCCAACACCTAGAGACACTGCGACACCTATAATTGTTGCAAATACAGACAGAACGTCGATGATCGTTCCAAGTGGTCCATCAACGCGATCACCAAAGATAGGTCTTAATGTTTTAGAAAGTAGACCATCTTCGTTTTTCTAAATTGGAAGTAAGCAAGTGATAATGCAACAATTCCATATACTGCCCATGGATGAAAACCATAATGGAAAATTGTTGAACGCATAGATTCCATAAAAGCTTCCTTCGTTTCAGGTTCAGTAGAAGGAGGCATTAAATAGTGAGAAATAGGTTCAGATGCACCGTAAAATACAAGACCAATACCCATTCCGGCACTAAATAACATCGCAAGCCAAGAAATAGTTTTAAACTCTGGTTCATCATTTGGCTTTCCGAGTTTTAATTTACCAATAGGACTAAATATTAAGAAAAGTGAGAATAGAATTATGATGGTAACAAGAATCATATAATACCATCCGAATGTATTTGTAATCCAAGAACTTAAAGTACCAGTTACATCACCAAAGCGTTTAGGCATAATCATTCCAAAAATAACGAGAATGAGTACCAAGATTGATGCGTAAATGAAAACTGGCGACAGCTTATTTTTACTTCTCATTAAAACGCTCCTTTTTTAAAAATATTACAACCATAAATAATAACACTATTTTGAAATAATTAAACCTTGAAAACTAAATTATTATTATAAAATTAGATTATTCAATTGCTTTTCTTATTTAGAATTATTATAATTAAATATAGATAGTTGATAAAAGTTTCTAAATTAGAAGGTGAACAACTTGAAAAAATGGCTTAAAAATCAAGGGATGAGAAATACAATTATTTGTGCAGTTCTCATTGTGGCTGGGATTATTCTTCAGTCTCAAGGCCTAGAAAATGTTGCAATTCCAGTTTTTATTGCTGCTTTTTTAATCGGGGGATATTATAGCGCGAAAAACGGAATTGAAGAACTGATTTATGACAAGCATTTAAACGTTGATGTGTTAATGATTTTAGCTGCAATCGGTGCTTCAGTGATTGGGTACTGGATGGAAGGTGCACTATTAATTTTCATATTTAGTTTAGCTGAAGCGATGGAAACGATGGCGAATGAGAAAAGCCGTAATGCAATTTCTGAGTTAATGAATTTAACACCAGATGAAGCGCGTCGTTATAATGATGCTGGTGAAGTTGAAGTTATTCCAACATCAGAATTAAAAATTGGAGATAAAGTGCAAGTCCCGCGTGGTGAAACAATTCCAATTGACGGAAAGCTGATCTCTAGTGATGCTGTAATTAACGAAGCTTCAGTAACAGGTGAATCGGTACCGGTTGAAAAAGTGACTGGCGAAGATGTCGTCGGGGGGACGATTAACGAAGGAAACCGTATTGATATTGAAGTAACAGTTGAAGATAGTGATACGTTATTCTCAAAAATTATTCGATTAGTAGATGAAGCACAGTCTTCACCAAGTAAAACAGCAAGCTTTATTGAATCGATTGAAGATACTTATGTAAAAGTGGTCTTAATCGGAGTACCGTTATTTATTGCTTTTGCATATTTCGTACTTGACTGGGGATGGACAGAATCGTTCTATCGTGGAATGGTACTATTAACAGTTGCATCACCATGCGCGTTAGTTGCGAGTGCAACACCAGCGACGCTTTCAGCGATTTCTAATGCTGCACGTAACGGTATGGTATTTAAAGGTGGTCAAACAATTGATAACGTCAATGCGTTAGATGCGATTATCTTTGACAAAACTGGAACTTTAACAGTCGGAGAACCAGCAGTGACTGATGTATATTATTTAGATAACGTCAATAACACTCATGTCGATGAAGTAATTAAAAGTGCAGAAACTGGATCGACACATCCAATCGCAACTGCTATTTTAGATTATCTGACAGAAACTTCACTCATTGAGTTAGATAACGTTGAAGATATTACAGGTAAAGGATTTTTAATTAAACATAACGGTAGCGAATGGAAAGTTGGTAAGCACAGTTATGTGCTCACTGAATCTAACATTCAACTTACTGAAGAGGTTCAACGTGTGGTGACTGAAAAAGAGTCGACAGGAAATACTGTAATTTTTGTGAGTCGTGATAATGAATTACAAGCGTTCTATGCGTTAGAAGATGTTGTTAAAGAGAACGCAAAAATTGCAATCGAAAAGTTAAACGATATGGGCATACAAACTATTATGGTCACAGGAGATAACGAAAACACAGGTAAACATATCGCAAAACAAGTTGGCATTAAAGAGGTACATGCAAATAAAATGCCAGATGAAAAATCTTCTATATTAGATGATTTAAAGGAGAAGTATGGAAATGTTGGAATGGTCGGTGACGGTGTTAACGATGCACCAGCATTAGCCAAAGCATCCACAGGTTTTGCGATGGGTTCAGGTACAGACATCGCGATGGAAACAGCAGACGTCGTTCTAATTAAAGATGACTTAACAATGATTCCATTCTCAATCGGATTATCTAAAAAGATGAAACGCATTATCGTCGCAAACGTTATATTTGCGATTAGTGTTATCGTTCTTCTAATCGTTGCGAATCTGTTTCAAGCAATTAACTTACCAATTGGTGTAATCGGACACGAAGGGTCAACGATATTAGTTATCTTGAATGGTTTAAGATTACTTATGTATAGAGACTAAACAAAACGCTGAGTACAGTTAAACTGTACTCAGCGCTTTTTTATTTATGATTTTCTTTTCTAAAAGTTTTATGTGCTTCAGCAATTTGGATCGTTTCATCTGCTAAACGATCTAGACGATGAAGAATATTAACGTCTGTGAGTCGTTTACCTTCATATGATTCTGGTGTTATAAATACATACGTTGAAAGAACGTGTGCTTTCATATAGTTTAAAATAGGTTTTAACATCATTTCTGCGACTAAGAAGTGTCTATTAGACCCAGCTGTTGAAACGATAGATACTGTTTTTCCTCTCAGCCCATCGATTGGTAGTAAATCGAATAAGTTTTTCAACACTGCAGGAATAGATGCTTGGAAAACTGGAAAACCGATAACGATGACGTCAGCACCTAACATTTTTGAAACTACTTCTTTAGTATCTCCAGACCAGTCTTCATAGTGGCGCCCATCAGCTAGGTTAAGTTTTTTATCTTTTAAATCAATCATTTCAATATTATGAGTATTGTGATGCTCTTTAAAATAATTAGTCACATAGTCTAAAGCTGTTGCAGTTTTCGAACCGACATTCGATCCAGCTAATACTAAAACATTCATTGTATTCTCTCCCATAAAATTATCAATTATATCGTAACATGTAATTCAACATAATTTATAATTGATGATTAAAATCAGCCGAATTAATGAGGCAGAATTAGATTGTTTGCTATATTAATTTTTGAAATAAGTTTAAAATAAAGATATTATTAGAAAAATTTGAGAAAAGAAGGAAATAAATGAAACGTATTTTAAGATTTGTAGTCAGTTTATTAATAATTTCTATTACTTTTATTTTAAAAAGTGACAAGAGAGCAAAATAATATGTCAGGGTGATTACCATGAAAAGATTTTTAGTTGCACTATTTTTATCTGTTTTTCTAGTTGCATGTACTACTTCTCAAAATGATGATGAAAATACTAAAGATGTTGAGGAAAAAACTTCAGAACAAAAGGAAGAGAAAGAGGCATTGAAAAAAACACGTTATATTATATCGTTTAGTGAACCAGTGACAGTAGAAGTATTGGAAGAGTATGATGTTAAAGAATCTGATGTTGTGAATGAAATGGATAATTTGAATATGAAGACGATTGATTTAGATGAAAATCAATATGAAAAGATTAAAGATGCTCCATTTGTATCACATATCGAAGAAGATGAAGCAGTAGGAGTGCCTCCAGGAGAAAAAGAAGACAAATCAGATGAAATGTAATTATTAAAGACGGACTCTAGTCTGTCTTTTTTTGGTACAATGAGGCCTGGAGGAGAGTCATGAGTAAATTTTATGCAGTACGTAAAGGTCGCACACCTGGAATTTATAGAGACTGGGAGAGTGCGAAGCGTGAAGTGATGGGATTTAGTGGTGCTGAATATAAGTCGTTTAAAACGAATGAAGAGGCACTTGAATTTATGAATAAAAATAAGAAAAAAGATACAAAGTTAGATGGTTTAATTGCGTATGTCGACGGAAGTTATGATCGACGTACTAAACGCGCGGGCTTTGGTGCGGTGCTAATTTTAAACGATGAAGTCATTCATGAAGCTTCAAAAGAGACTCATGTAAATAAAGCGGATAACTTATGGAACGTGAGTGCTGAAATTAGTGGTGTGTTATATGCAGTGGAATACGCAGTAAAACATAATTATAGTAAAATACATGTCCATTATGACTATATGGGATTAGAAAAATGGGCGACACATGAATGGCGTGCAAATAAAGAAACGACGAAAAGATACCAAGAAAGAATACAACAATTCATGCAACAAATTGAAGTCGACTTTATAAAAGTAAAAGCACATACTGGAGATTACTATAATGAGCGCGCAGATGATCTCGCAAAAGCAGCAATTATGGAGGGTTAATATTGAAAAAACTGTTCTTTTTTGACATTGACGGCACGCTTTATAATACTGATGTAAAAGTCCCTGAAAGCACAAAAAAAGCGATTAAAGAATTACAAAATAATGGTCATACTGTCATGATTGCGACAGGTCGTGCACCGTTTTTATTTGAAGATTTACGTAATGAACTGGATATTCACTCTTACGTTTCGCTAAACGGTCAATATGCAGTCGTCGACGGTGAAGTGATTTACAAACGTCCGATTGAAAAAAAGTTGTTAGAACTACTTACAAAAGAAGCAAAGAAAAACGATCATCCGATTGTCTACTTAAATCAAGAGAATATGGTATCTAACATTAAAAGGCATGATTATATCGATGAAGGACTCGGCTCTTTAAAGTTCAATCATGACCCAGTGCATGATGAGGCCTTTTATTTATCAAATGACGTCTATCAAAGTTTATTGTTTTGTACAGAAGATGAAGAGGACTACTACAAAGAGAAATTTAAAGACTTAGATTTTTTAAGATGGCATAGAGTGTCCTTAGACGTATTACCTAAAGGTGGTACGAAGGCAGAAACAGTTAAAAAGGTAATTGATAAGTTAGGTTTTGATGAAGAAGACGTTTTTGCGTTTGGAGATGGTCCAAATGACCGTGAAATGTTAAAGTTAGTAAAACATTCAGTCGCAATGGGGAACGGAGTAGACGAAACAAAAGCAGTCGCAGAATACGTGACAGACCACGTTGATAATAACGGATTATATAAAGCATTAGAATATTATGGTTTCATTTAAAAAAGTATCCGAATCGTTCGGATACTTTTTTATTTTCTTACGAATATAAATTGTGCGATTTTTGAAGAAATATAGATTGTTTCGTTATTGCTTTCATTGTCGATTTCATAGAGATCGAGTGTTTTATCATAAGATTTAATATTTATAACATCGTTAATATTTAAATTTTGATTTTTAAAATAATGAACTAACTTTTCCTCATTCACAAAGCGACTAATAGATACAGAAACGTTATAATCAACGTCAGTTAAAGACTCTGAATGTAAGTCTTCTGATTTCATATCTTCAGGTAATATTGCACCGCCGTGTGGACAGTATTTCGGGTGGTCCAGAAATTCGTAAAGCTTTTTTGCAAGCTTGTCAGTCGTTGAGTGTTCAAGTAATTCTGCTTCATCGTGTACTTCTTCAATTGAAAAACCGAGCTTATCTACAAGGAAGACTTCCCATAATCTATGCTTATGGACGAGTCGTTTTGCTTCAGCAGCACCTTCTTTAGTTAACATGCTGCCGTGATACGGTTTAACTTCAATCCAACCCGCTTTTACTAGACTGTTTGTCATTTCAGTAACAGTTGGTGGAGAAATATCTAACTTCTCAGAAATGGCTTTATTCGAAACTCTCGAAAACTCACCACCAAGCTCGTAAATAATTTTTAAATAATCCTCTCTCGTTGGACTCATTATATAAAACCACCCCTTTAATATATGTTAATTATGCAATGAATACATCATCCATGCAACATGTCTATTAGTTATCATTTGAAAAGTTATCAGTTATAATGGAGAAATAGAAGATAGTTATGAAACTACATAATAAAGAAAAAGGAAGTATCTGATCTATGGTTAGAATGATTGATATTATCACTAAAAAACGTGATAACGTTGAACTTACAAAAGAAGAAATTAAAACATTTGTTGAAGGATATACAAACGGAGATATCCCAGACTATCAAGCATCGAGCTTACTCATGGCAATCTTTTTAAATGGTATGACAAAAGATGAAGTATCTGCACTTACGATGGAAATGGTAGATTCTGGAGATAAAATCGACTTATCAGACATTAACGGTGTTAAAGTTGATAAGCACTCTACTGGCGGTGTCGGTGACACGACAACACTCGTCCTTGCACCACTTGTTGCAGCAGTTGGTGTACCTGTTCCTAAAATGAGTGGACGTGGTCTTGGTCATACTGGTGGAACAGTCGACAAACTAGAAGCGATGGAAGGATTCCACGTCGAATTATCTCAAGAAGAATTCGTTAACTTAGTGAACGAACAAAAGCTTGCGTTAGTCGGACAATCTGGAAACTTAACACCAGCAGATAAATTAATTTACGCATTACGTGACGTAACAGGAACAGTAAACTCTATCCCGTTAATCGCAAGCTCGATTATGTCTAAAAAAATTGCAGCAGGTGCTGACGGTATCGTGTTAGACGTAAAAGTCGGTGACGGAGCGTTTATGAAAAATGAAAAAGATGCTGAAGCACTCGCGCATACAATGGTTCAAATCGGTAATAGCGTTGGGCGTAATACGATGGCAGTAATTTCAAGTATGGAAGAACCACTCGGTTACGCAATTGGTAATGCGCTAGAAGTCGTTGAAGCGATTGACACTTTAAAAGGTGAAGGTCCAGAAGATTTAACAGAGTTATCACTAGTACTTGGTAGCCAAATGGTTGTACTTGGTAAAAAAGCAGACACGTTAGAAGAAGCGCGTGAGATGCTTGAAAAAGCAATCGAAGACGGATCAGCGCTAGAGAAATTTAGACAACTTATTGAAAGTCAAGGTGGTAACGGAGATGTTATCGATGACTATAACTTACTCCCAACAGCAGAGTATAAAGTAGAAGTGACATCTGACGCAGAAGGTTATGTCACTCAAATTGAATCAGAAAACATGGGAGTTGCGGCTTCTATTTTAGGTGCAGGGCGTGAAACGAAAGAGAGTGAGATTGACTTAGCAGTCGGAATTGTGTTAGAGAAAAAAGTTGGAGACAAAGTTAAAAAAGGCGATACATTAGCAGTAATTCACTCAAATAAAGAGAATGTTGACGACGTCATTGAACGCGTTAAAAACTGCTACTCATTTGGAGACGATGAAGTTCATCCGACATTAATTAAAAAAGTAATCACAGAATAGGAGTGTAGCAGTTGAAAGAATGGATTTTACAGTACGATTTGTTAAGTGACGACTCAAAACGTAAATTAGACGAGCAATTAAAGACGTTAGATTTAAATGAGATTGAATCTGTATATGACGATGTCTACGTCAACAAACAAGCATTCGATACGTCAAACGTTACAGAAGTACCGTTTGTAACAAAAGACGAGTTAGATGTTGAAGCGTTAAAGTCACTCGCGAACTCTTCTATTAATGATGGGAAAGTTGCGGTGCTTTTAATGGCAGGTGGTCAAGGCACGCGTTTAGGTTATGACGGACCGAAAGGGACATTTAAGTTTGACGATGTATCATTGTTTGAGTTACAAGCGCGTCAAATTTCAAAATATAATAACGTGCACTGGTATATTATGACGAGTGATATTAACCATGATGAGACATTAAAATTCTTTGAGGAAAATAATTACTTTAATCTCAAGAAAGAAAATATTCATTTCTTTAAACAAGAGCACTTCCCGTCATTATCAAAAGACGGCAAATTACTCTTAACTAAAAGTGAAGACGTCATGATTACACCAAACGGCAACGGTGGTATATTTAATGCGTTAAAAATGAGTGGCATGTTAGACGATATGAAGTCTCGTGGCATTGAAGCGGTATTTATGAATAACGTTGACAATGTTGTCGTAAAAGTACTCGATGAAATCCTTGTTGGACTTCATTTAAAAGAAGATAATGAAGTGACGTCAAAATCAATCACACCAAAAGAGAACGAAAGTGTTGGGCGCTTAGCTTTAGTTGACGGAAAGAAAAGTGTTATAGAATACACTGAAATTCCTGAAGGTGAAGATAGCTCATTTAAAAACGCTAATATTGGAATTCACGTATTTAGTGTCAACTTTTTAGAGCGTGCAGCGAACACAAAAATGCCATATCACTTGGCGCTTAAAAACTTAGAGTTTCTAGATGGAGATTTAAACCTAGTAAAAGAAGAAGCATTAAAATTTGAGAAATTTTATTTTGATGTATTCTATATTGCTGAAAAACATAATACGCTTCAGGTGGACCGTGCCGGAGAGTTCTCTCCACTCAAAAATCGAGAAGGTCAAGATAGTGTAGAAACTGCACGTCGTGATCTTGAAAGAAGTAATTTGATATAGATGGAAGAAAAAGTGGTTAGACCAGAAAGAACTCTAAAAAATATTGTGCCCCTATCTTTTGGTGAAGAAGTTGGTAATAGTGTAAGTCACGGAGTTGCCATGTTGCTGTTTATCTTTTTACTACCATTTACTGCAATATACATGTATGTAGATGGTGGAGCACTTCATGCAATTGGTGGTAGTATTTTCGTCATTTCAATAATTACAATGTTTCTATCGTCGACGATTTACCATATTATGGCCCCTGGGACGCACCATAAATATGTCATGCGTCTAATAGACCATAGCTGTATTTACATTGCAATTGCCGGGACGTATACTCCGGTTGCAATTAGTGTTATCGGTGGATTTTGGGGATATACGATTTTAATCCTTCAGTGGAGCGCAGCGATTTTAGGGGTACTATATAAAACGTTAAGTCCAAGAGTTAGCCCTAAAATTAGTCTCGCGTTTTACCTCGTCATGGGATGGATGATTTTACCCCTTTTACCGACGCTTTTATTTGATACAAATATTATGTTTATAATTATGCTCGCACTTGGGGGAGTATTATATACAATTGGTGCATGGTTTTATGCACAAAAAGATAGAAAATACTTTCATATGATTTGGCATTTCTTCATTATTGCAGCAAGTGTTGCACATTATGTTGGAATTGTATTTTATATGATTTAAATTAAAATCCGACTTAGTTCGGATTTTATCTACATATTAGTATGTATTATTATGATAGTATGAAATTAAAATGAACTAATTATCGAGAGGGGATCATTAAATGATAACAGAATCAGAGGCGCGTCAAATTGTAGAAAGCGTTAAAGATCCAATTCTTAACGTGCCGATTTCTGAAACGAATGGCATTGAGTCATTAAAAATTATCGAAGATAAAGATCACGTCAGTTTAAAAATTTTAATTGGTCGTCTAGGTGGACAAGAGCAACTAGACTTACAAATTAAAATTGTAAATAAATTAAAAGAAGCAGGCGCTAAAAGTGTAGGACTTCGTTTTGATGAATTACCAGAAGAAGAAATCAACAAGCATAAAGCAACGATGGGTAATGAATATGAAAATCAATTTGATATGGAGAAAACAAAATTCATTTCTGTTGCATCTGGTAAAGGTGGCGTTGGTAAATCAACCGTTACAGTCAACCTTGCAGTAAAATTACAAAAACTCGGTAAAAAAGTAGGAATTATCGACGCAGACATTTACGGATTCAGTGTTCCGGATATGATGGGTATTCGTACACAACCAGAAGTTAAAGATAAAAAAATCATTCCAGTCGAAAGATTCGGCGTACAAGTGATTTCAATGGGCTTCTTCGTTGAAGAAAACACACCTGTAATTTGGAGAGGGCCAATGCTTGGTAAAATGTTAACGAGCTTCTTTAAAGAAGTCGTATGGGGTGACTTAGACTACTTAATCCTTGACTTACCACCCGGTACAGGAGATGTTGCGTTAGATGTACACCAAATGTTACCAGAAAGTAAAGAGATTATCGTTACAACACCGCATCCAACAGCAGCGTTCGTCGCAGCACGTGCGGGTGCAATGGCGAAACAAACAGATCACGAGGTGCTCGGTGTTGTTGAAAACATGTCTTACTTTGAAAGTAAAGAAACAGGTAACAAAGAATATATCTTTGGTAAAGGTGGCGGACAAAAACTTGCAGACGAATTAAACGTCCCGCTACTTGGTCAAATCCCACTTGGGCAACCAGATTTTGATGAGGATGACTTTGCGCCGTCAGTATATCATGAAGGTGAAATTAGCGATCATTACGAAGAAATCGCAAAAAGAATTATTGAGGAAGAAGAATGAGTTCGAAATTCGTAGTAAGGTTTTACTTTACGACATTATTAATTGGTGTTGTAGTCGCAACAATTGTAAGTTTATTTACAGAATATGAAAACGTAACGAGTCAGTTATTTAGAGGTCACTTTGCAGAATTCTTTGTAGGACTCGTATGGATTATCGGTTATGGCTTGATTATTGCGACTGTAGCACAAGTGGTCTTTTATATATATCTATTTATAAACCCACTTGGCCTTGGAATATTTAGAAGTTTTTGGCCGTATGTTCAAATACTTCTTATAATGTATGCGATATTTGATTTATTTTATTTACGATTTTTCAAAGTTGGTCGCGATCACGGCTCGACATTTGAATTTATATGGATTCCTATAATAGTGGTAATCGTTGGATTTGTCGTTGCGTACTTTAAAAATAAACAAGTGACAAATAAAAATGTATTTATTCCATCATTGTTTTTTATGATATTTATGACATCTTTAACATTACTACCATTCATCTCTGTAGAAGACACGACATGGATTTATCGTTCAATTTTCACGGTGCTCGTATTAAATGCGTATCAATTACTTAGATTACCTAAATATATCGAAGCATCTAAAGAAGATAAGATTGCACGTGGTGTTACGAAGAGAAAATGATAATTAAGGTGAAGTAGATATCTACTTCACCTTTCATATATTAAAGAGGATTTAAAATAATTATAAAAATATATATAAAAGGGTTGACCATTTTTAAGAACCTTGCTATTATATAAAAGTCGTCGAAATCAAGCGACAACATTCGCACGAAAAAAGTTTTTAAAAAGTTTAAAATAAAGCTTGCAATAAAAAACGCAACGTGCTATAGTAGTAAATGCGCTTCAGAAGAAGGGCAAATGAACATTGAAAACTGAATGACAATATGTCAACGTTAATTCCGATAAATAAGTTACTTTTAATTGAAGAAGTAACAGAACTAGAGCGACTAGTATAAAACGCGAAATAGA
>DWXM01000074.1 GCA_019119225.1 Candidatus Nosocomiicoccus stercorigallinarum | reverse complement strand
TTTCATTCAAAAAATATAATGATATAATTATCATAATAATTAGATAATTTAAGGAGGGATACTTTTGTCTATCTCGTTATGTGCATTATCTGTACACAATAGAAAGTTAAATAGTATCTGTAGACCTTTAGCTGAAGATAATTATCGCCTCATTGATTTTATCTATACGAGTCAACGCGTATTAGAAAACTATAGTGATTTAGATATTGCTTTAAGAAGGATTCACGAAGTGCTTCATAAAGACAAAGCAGTTATATCTATATCTGATTTAGACCACATTGACGTTCTTTGTAGTTTTGGAATGACACCTTCTATACATAAAGCGCTTAAAAATTCGGGGCTTACAACTATCCATCAATTAAAACAATTATCTAAAAAAGAATATGATGATCACTTAAAACGTGAATCCAATTCTATCTATAAAAAAACACAAAATATTATAAAGAAGTTTGAAAGCGTTTTTTCAAGGGATTATATTGATGTTATTTCGTTCCTATTACTCGTTCAACATGACGTAGACCAAACAGTCGATGTGAAACAGTTAACTCAAACGGCTGAAAAATTTTATTCTCTTGCTGAAAACAAAGTGATACTCACGTTAAATACGTTAGTCGATGAAGGTATCCTTATAAAAAATAACGATTCTTATTATGTAAAAAAATGGACGTTACATGAAGTGTTAAATTTAGATTTTCCTCATAAGGACACTTATTTAATGCGCCTTCGAGGGGTGAATGTCCGGGATATCGGTAAAGAAACTGGTGTTTCTAGAACTTCTGTGTTGACATATGTCTCTAGAATTAATGATCACTTCATTCCCTATCATTTAGAAGAAAATAAGTATAGCATCTTTTTAACTAAATATAATATGCCTAGAAGCACTTTTGAATATGTCTTCAATTTAGATGAGGTTATTATAGACTATCTATACTGTAATTTTGAAACACACGATATAAATACAGACATCGAACAAATTATTACCGATAAAATGCTCGAAAAAAATCAGTTAGATCGCCTACTCTATATTGAAAAGAAATTTATCAATCATCAAGGTAAAATTGTCCCACAGTCAAGTACGAATATATTTGAAGATATTGTCCGCAAACATCCGAATCAATCGTTTACGTTAAAGTCATTTTATAGACGATATATAAATTGTTTAAAGCACAGCAATGTCATCAATATTAAACCGACAGATATTAGAAGATTTGAATCGATAATTGATGAATCTGAATACGTTGTGAAAAGTATTAAGCATGAATTTCGATATTTTGACATTAATATTTCTAAAGAAACGATCGATAAAATTAACGCTATTTTAAAGCACTTAGACGGAAGTTATGGATTACCGTTTATCTTTAAAAATAATAAAAAAGCTTTAACAGAAATTGGGCTGAAAAATGGATATGAACTCGGCAGTCTCATAAATAAAGTAGGGATAGAAAAATTTGAAAATGTCAATTCGATTATTAGAATTAGTACGATTCAACTTGGCAGGCGTACACATCAAGAATTTGTTGAAGATAAAATTTCAGAATTTAGAGAGTGCATGGTAAATACTCTATTGAATCATCTACAAAAATATTATGGTCTTCACAAAGATACGATGTCTACGTATATTTCAAATCAGTACTTCGATTATATTTTAGATGGGAAAATTTGCGGTAAAGAAAATATGCCTATCTCTAAAACATGAAAAAAGACTGTAGACTTCTTTTTAAAAGTTGTCTACAGTCTTATTATTTCCGAGGAAATATTTTTAATGCATTGGACATTTGTTTTCTCTATATAAGAAATTGGGTGAGCGTGTTGTGTTATCAAATCCGTAGTGATAGTTATGTGTGAGTGACGGTGATAACGGTGGTGCGAGCCAGCTCCATTTTCCTGTAACTGTGCGTCCCGCTTCTTTTTCTAATCGCTCAAATGTTTTAAATTGTTTAGATGCTGTAATATGATCGACCATCGTTACTTTACTGTCTCTAAACGAATGATAGACTGCGTAGCTAATTTCTACAAGTGCACGGTCTCTCCAATATGTCGTCGTTTTTGACATGTCTAACTCTAGAGCTTCCGCGATTCTTTCTAGTTTGTTATAACGATACTCATCCGTAAAGTTTCTGACTGCGATTTCTGTTTCCATATACCAACCGTTAAATGGTGGCGTATGATAGTAAATACCACCAATTTCTAAATCCATATTACATATAATTGGCACTGCGTACCATTTTAGTCCTAAATCCTTAAGATTTGGATAATCATGGTGTTCGATATCTACTTCTTTAATAAGCTCTTCACGATACTCATGATATTTAATATCTCCATCTTTTACTCTATAAATCAGTGGAAGTACATTAAAATCACTCGGCTCTTTTTTCCAACCGACCTTTTCTGCTTGTTTTGTTGCTTCTATTGATCTTGGATCTCCGACATTATCATATCCTGCGTAACGTATAAGTTGTTCGTTATATAACTTAATATCATTACTATACACGGAAATTGTCGGCACAATTTTACCACCATTTGTCGCATCATTAATATGCGTCTCAATCGATTCAACGAAATCCGCTTCATTATCGATATGTCTCTCATCTCTAACGACAAGACTTTCCCAGTATAATCTACCGATACAACGGTTAGAATTACGCCAAGCCACACGTGCGCCGTATTCTATTTCTTTAGACGTATGCGTATAGAGGCTCGTCTCATTGATTTCTTTTTTAATTTCACTTAATCTTTTCGCTGGACTTCCTAAATTCAACTCGTCATACATCATTTCAATAAACTCTGTTGCTTGTTTAAATAGCTCCATACAATCGTTCCTAACATTATCTATTCA